>CANRFD010000073.1 GCA_947629845.1 uncultured Clostridia bacterium | reverse complement strand
TTGAACTGGTCTCTTATCTCGTCGATCTCGGCAGCCTTCTCGCGGTAGACCCGCTTCTGCTCCTTGCTCGCAAGCTCCAACGCCCGTAAGTAGTGTTTATCCGCAGAGAAACTCTTCTCGGAGATCTCATGGCAAATGGGCTGCAGCCGCGGCGGGTCGCTCGTCTCGTCCTTCAAATATTGTACTTTGAACTTCGCAAGCGCCATGCCGAAGTATGCCTCGGGCTCCTCTTTATCGAGTTCCGCGGCCTTCTGATACGCCGCATATGCGCCCTCGAAGTTGCAGGTATCGAGGTCGTGTTCCGCTTGGTTCAAGAAGTTCTGAACTTTCGGCTCGCTCTCCTTCGCCATGGTAAAGTATGTACCGCAGTGCACGCAGCGGATGACCCGCCCCACCGCCTTCCCCGGGTCGAGCGGCGCCGTGCAGCATTTACAGAAAAATTCCTTCAGTTCCATTTGTCTTTCTCCTTCCGTTTATAAATTCTCAACTTCGCCGTACAGCGAGATCCCGTTTGCGCGCGTCACCTTCAGCCGAACAAAGTCGCCCACGCGGTTTTCGGGGCTCTCGAAATAGCCCATTCTGCCATATTCGTCCCTGCCGAGATACAGCCCCTTCTTTTCGTCGCGATCCTCGCAGAGGATCTCCACCGTTTTCCCGACATATTTTGCGCTCTTTTCGCGCGTCTTTCCGTTTACCAGCTCTATCAGCCGCGAGAGCCGCTCCTTTGCCACGCTCTCCTCGATCTGCCCCTCCATTGCCGCCGCTTTCGTCCCCGTGCGCGGGGAGAAGATGAACATGAACGCCGAGGAAATATCCGCCTCCTCCACGAGCGAAAGCGTCTCACGGAACTCCTCCTCCGTCTCGGTGGGAAATCCCACGATGATGTCCGTCGTCACTTCGCAATCGGGGATCTCCCGCTTCAGAAGCGCGATCTCGCCGAGGTATTTTTCCCGCGTGTACCGCCTGTTCATGAGCGAGAGGATGCGGTTCGACCCCGACTGCACGGGAAGGTGCAAATGCTTGCATATTTTTTTGTGCTTTTTCATGACGGCGACGAGCTCCGCGGAAAAATCCTTGGGGTGCGACGTCATGAACCGCACGCGGAAATCCCCCTCGACGGAGGCGACGGCGGCGAGAAGGGCGGGGAAATCCGCTCCGCTCTCGTCCCGATAGGAATTGACGTTCTGCCCGAGCAGCGTGATCTCCTTATAGCCCTCTTCCACGAGCGAGCGCACCTCGGAGAGGATATCCCCCATCCTGCGCGACTTTTCCCTGCCGCGCACATAGGGCACAATGCAGTACGAGCAGAAGTTGTTGCAGCCGTACATGATGTTCACCCAGGCGTTTGGATAGCTCGTACGCACGGGCACGATGCCGTCCTCCAACCGATCCCGCGCCTCGGGAACGGAGACGACGGTGCGCCGCTGCGCCCGCTTTTTTTCGATGAGTTCGCCGAGCTCGGCAAGGTTGTGCGTGCCGAAGAGGATGTCGATAAACGGAAACTTCTCCTTGAGCAGTTTCGCCTTGCCCTCCTCCTGCACCATGCAGCCGCCCACGGCAATGAGAAGCCCCTTTTTCTGCCGTTTCAGCTGTTTCAGTGCGCCGATGTTGCCAAACGCGTGGTTCTCGGCGTTTTCGCGGATACAGCAGGTGTTGAACACGATGATGTCCGCATCCTCAGGCGGGCTCTCCCTGTCGTACCCCTTTTCGCGGAGAATGCCGGCGATCTTCTCCGACTCATGCAAATTCATCTGGCAGCCGTATGTAACGATGTGATAGTTCATACTACGATCTCCGAAAAAACCTTGCCAACGTTCTCGCGGATCACGAGTTCGCACATATCGTCGAGCGGCGTCGCGCTCCTGTTGATGAGCACGAGATGTTTTCCGCGGAAGAGGTTTACAAACCCCGCCGCAGGATACACGGTGAGCGACGTCCCCGCCACGATGAGCATATCGGCGGAGGAAATAGCCTCGATCGCCCCCTCCACCGTCGCGCCGTCGAGCGGCTCGCCGTACAAAACGACGTCGGGTTTTATAAGCCCGCCGCAGGTGCACCGCGGCACATCCTTGCCCTCCGCGATCTCCTCCGCGGTGTACTTCTTCCCGCAGGTAAGGCAGGTGTTGCGGTGAACGCTCCCGTGCAGCTCATACACGCGCTTGCTCCCCGCGGCCTGATGCAGCCCGTCGATATTCTGCGTCACCACGGCGAGCAGCTTCCCCGCGCGCTCGAGTTCGGCGAGCTTTAGGTGCGCGGCGTTGGGTTTCGCCCAGAGCGGCAGCATCTTGTCGCGGTAGAACCGATAAAATTCCTTGGTGTGGCCGTAGAAATACCCGTCGCTCAAAATGGTCTCGGGCGGCACGGAATACTTCTGATGATACAGTCCGTCCTCCGAACGGAAATCGGGGATCCCGCTCTCCGTCGACACCCCCGCCCCGCCGAAAAAGACGATGCGGCAACTCTCGTTTATCATTTCCTGTAAAGTCATAGTATATCTCTCCAACATGTATTATAACATATTCGCGCGCGTAATTCAAGAAAACGGCGCAAACCCGCATGAAATTTTTTGCTTGAATTACCGATACTGTGTACATGAAACGTGCGGCCATCGTTTTAGCAAGCATTTTCGGCGTCGCGGGGGCGCTTCTTCTCGCCCTCTTCTTTGCCTATCTCGGGATCACGGCGGGCGTTCGGCTGGATCCCGAAAAACTCACGCTCGACACCGCCTGCGTCCGCGTCTATGATATCGGGGGAGACCCGATGGAGACGGCCGAGCGCGAGAGCGTCTCCATCCGCAGCCTGCCCGCCTACGTCCCTAACGCCTTTGTCGCCGTGGAGGACAAGCGCTTTTACACGCACAACGGAATGGACTACAGGCGCATCGCCAAGGCCATGCTGAAAAACGCCGCCAGCTTTTCCTTCCGTGAAGGCGCCTCCACTATCTCCCAGCAGCTCATCAAAAACACCCACCTTACGAGCGATAAGACGATCGCCCGCAAGCTGAAGGAGATGAAGCTGACGCGCGCCCTCGAGCGTCGGTATTCCAAGGAAGAGATCCTCGAGCTCTACGTCAATTCCATCTATTTCGGGCACAACGCGTTCGGCATCGGCAGTGCGGCGAACTTCTATTTCGGCAAGGACGCGGAGGAGCTCACCCCCGCGGAGAGCGCCATGCTCGCCGCGCTCGTCAGGTCTCCCAACACATATTCGCCCTTCAAAAACCCCGAAAAATGCCTTGGGCGGCGAGATTTCGTGCTCTCGCTCATGCTCAAACAGGGATACATCACAACCGCCCAATACGCCGAAGCGCGCAAGACGCCCCTCCCCGCGCTGCCGACGGAGAGCAGCCGCAACGTCTACCTTTCGCGCGTATTCGAGGAGCTCTCGGCGATTTTCCCGGAGGCGGGCTCGGGCGAGCTCGGCTCTCTCAAAGTGTACACCGCGTTCGATAAAAACCTGCAAAACGAATTGGAGAGCGCGGAAGTTTCAAGCGACTACTGCGCCGTCGTGCTCGACAACCGCACCCACGCCGTAAAGGCGCTGCATTCCACCTGCGGAACGCCCAAACGCCTCCCCGCCTCCGTCATAAAGCCCCTGCTCGTCTATGCGCCCGCCATCGAGGAGAACCTGATCTCCCCCGCGACCCCGCTCTCGGACGAGCGCACCGACTTCGGCGGCTATATGCCGGACGACTGCGACGGCGCCTCGGGCAAATATGTGAGCGCGCGCTACGCCCTCGCCCACAGCGTCAACATCCCCGCGGTGCGCGTTCTCAACGCCCTCGGCTGCGACAGGGCGTGCTCCTACCTCGAAAAGCTGCGCCTCCCCGTGGAGGAAGAGGACAGAACGCTCGCGCTCGCCCTCGGCGGCATGAAGGAGGGCTTTCCCCTCCCCGCGCTTGCGGAGGCCTATGCGGCCTTTGCAAACGGCGGCTGCTTCGCTCCCTTCTCCACCATCCTCCGCGTCGAAAGTGAGAGCGGGAAGGTCATCTACAATTACCGCCCGCAAAAGACGCGGGTGTTCTCCGACGAGACCTGCGCGCTCATCAACGACATGCTCAAGACCGCCGCAAAGGAGGGCACGGCAAAGCGGCTCGCCTGCCTCCCCTTTTCCGTCTGCGCCAAGACGGGAACGGCCGAGAGCAAGAACGGCAACACCGATGCCTACACCGTCGCCTACACGGCGGAAGACGCCGTCGCCGTCTGGCTGGGCAACCGCGACAATTCCCCCGTCGACGCAACGGGAGGCGGCCTCCCCGCCAACATCGCCCTGCGCGTTTTGAAGGCGCTCTACGCGGACGGCGCCCCGCAGGAGTTCCCCGCCTGCGGCGGAGTCGAGCGCGTCGCCTTCGACCGCCTGTCATATGAAAACGACCACAAGATCGTCCTCTCCGACCCCCTCGCTCCCGTCGGGGAAAACCTCTACGAGCTCTTCCGCAAGAGCGCGATGCCGACGGAGATGTGCGACCGCTTTTCCGCTCCGAAAATCGTTTGCCCTGGCATTTCCGTCAAAAATGGCACCGTTTACCTCGAATTATGTCAGACAAAGTACTATGAATACGAGGTAAAAAGAAAAAATCGCGGCGAAACAACCACGATTTACAGGGGAAAATTCCAAAAATTGATCTGCGACAACTCGGTGCGCGCTGGCGAGAGCTACACCTACTCCGTCACGCCCTATTACAAAGATCATGCGGGCGAGACCGTCACCCTCCCCTCCGTTCACATCGAGGCGGGCGGCGAGCTCCCCGAGGATTGGTGGAAATGATCACAGCTCGATAAACTCAAACGTCTGCATCGCCTCCTCGATGAGCGCCTCCACGTCGAGCTTTCCTTCCTCTTCCTCGATATAGGAGAGTTTGGGTTTGATGGCGGGGTGCTCGGGCAGGAACACCGTGCAGCAGTCCTCGTAGGGAAGCACGGAGGTCTCGTACGTCCCGATCTTGCGCGACCGCTCGATGATCTCCTCCTTGTCGAATCCGATGAGCGGCCGCAGCACGGGCAGCTTCACCACGGCGTTGGAGGAAGTCAGCCCCTCCACCGTCTGGCTTGCGACCTGCCCGAGGCTCTCCCCCGTGATCAGGCACTGCGCCCCCATTCTTTCCGCAATGCGCTCCGCGATACGGAACATAAACCTGCGCAAAAGCGTCACGTTGAGATCGGCGGCACACTTCTTGTGGATCTCCTCCTGGATGTGCGCAACGTTCACGGTGCGCAGCCTTCCCACAAGCGTATAGCGGGAGAGCAGCGCCGCGAGCTCCTTCACCTTCTCCTTCGCCCCCTCGTTGGTGTAGGGATAGCTGTGGAAGTGCAGCGGCTCCACGGTCATGCCGCGCTTTGCCATCATATAGCCCGCCACCGGCGAATCGATCCCGCCGGAGAGGAGCAAAAGTCCGCTGCCCGAAGTCCCCACGGGCATTCCGCCCGCGCCGGGCACGAACGAGCCGAACACGAGCGCCGTCCCGTTTTCCCGCACGTCGATATACACATAGGCCTCGGGCGAGTGCACGTCCACCTTCAATTCACGGCGGAAGGAGAGCAGCCGCCCCCCGATCGCCGCGTTCACCTCCATCGAGGTCAGCGGGTATCTCTTGTCCGCACGATGGGTCTCCACCTTGAACGTCCCCCCGGCGGGCGCAACGCGCGTCGCTGCCTCGAAGATGCTGTCCATATCGTTGGGAACGAGCAGCCCTTCCGAGCACGAATGCACGCCGAACACGCGGGAGATGCGCTCCATGATCTCTTCAAAGCGCTCCTCGTCGAAGTTCGCCACGAGGTATCTGCCGCTCGTGCGGTGCAGCTCGTGCCTGATCCCCTTCAGCGCGCGCTCTAAATTGACGGAGAACACGCGTTCGAAGTATCCCCTGTTCTTTCCCTTCAGATGAATTTCCGCATAGCGGATGATCACAACCTTTTCCATATCACAATTTCCCCTTGAAGCATCTCGCGGCGTCATTCATCGCAGCGGCCGCCCCGTCCGCCTCCTCTTCCGTCGTCGCGGGCGAAAAGCTCAACCGCAGCACGCCGTCCAGCGTCCCCTCGCCGTACCCGCACGCCGCGATCACGCGGCTGAAGCGGTGTTTGGAAGAGCACGCGCTGCCCGTCCCCACAACGACGCCGCGCTCCCACAGCATGCGTTGCAGCACCTCGCCGCGCAGCCCCTCCGCCGAGACGGTCAAGATGTACGGCGTTCCGTCCGTCGGCGAAATGCGGCGGAAGATCTCCCCGTCGAGCCGCCCCCACAGCCGCTCGCGCAGCATGGCGAGCCGCGCGCCGTCCTCCTTGAGCGCGGAAAATTTCCGCTCGGCGGCATAGGCGAACGTCATGATGCCGAACACGTTCTCCGTGCCGCTGCGCAGCCCCATCTCCTGACCTCCGCCGAACAGCAAGGGTGCAAGTTTCAAATTTTTTCGCTTTATCAGCGCCCCCGTACCCTTGAGCCCGCCGATCTTATGCGCGCTCACGGAGTACAGATCGACGTCCGCCGTCAGCCGCACGGGAATCTTCCCGAACGCCTGCACGCCGTCCGCATGAAAGAGCGTGCGCGGATTTTTGCGCTTTACGGCGCGGGCGAGCGAAAAGATATCGTTCACCGCCCCCGTCTCGTTGTTTACATGGACGACGGAAACAAGCGCCG
>CANRFD010000072.1 GCA_947629845.1 uncultured Clostridia bacterium | reverse complement strand
ACTTCGGCAAGAACATCCTTCCCGCCATGCTCAAAGCGGGCGAAAAGATGTTCTCCTACCGCTTCAAGGGCTATTGGAAGGACGTCGGCACCATCTCGTCGCTGTGGGAATCCAACATGGATCTCTTGGGGAAGGATCCCGTATTCGACGTTGCCGACAGCGATTGGAAGATCCATTCCCGCAACCCGCTCGCGCCGCCCGAATACATCGGCGATAAGGCGAAGGTCTCCAACTCCATGATCGCGCTCGGCTGCGAGATCGAGGGCAATGTGGAAAATTCCGTTCTCGCCTCCAACGTCGTCATCGAGGAGGGCGCCACCGTCAAAGACAGCGTGATCATGGCGGGCACGGTCGTCAGAAAGGGCGCTTCCGTGCGGTATTCCATCGTGGACGAGCACGTCGTCATCGAAGCGGGCGCAACGGTCGGCGAGGACAAGGAAGCAAAGGCGGGCATTGCGGTGCTCGGCAGAAACATCACGGTCGCCGCGGGGGCGAAGGTCGCCGGCGGGCAGATCATCGACAAGGATTACAAGGGGGAGTAAAGAGATGGCACATTCCATGGTTGGCGTTATATTTTCCAACATTCACGACGAGAACGTTCCGGAGCTTTCCCGTCACAGAACGATGGCGTCTATTCCCTTCGGCGGAAGATACCGTCTCATCGACTTCGCACTGTCGAACATGGTAAATTCCGGCATTACGACGGTGGGGATCGTCACGAAGAACAACTATCAGTCGCTCATCGACCATTTGGGGAGCGGCAAAGATTGGGATCTCGCGAGAAAGGACGGGGGCATCATCCTGCTGCCGCCTTACTCGGACGAGACGGATACGCCGTACACGACCCGCCTCGAGGCGCTCAAGAGCATCACGGGATTTCTCAACCACCGCAACGAGGACTACGTCGTCATCTCCGACTGCGACGGCATCGCGCACATGAATATTGCGGACGTCGTAAAATATCATGAAGAAAAGGGCGCGGACATCACGATGGTGTACCACGAGGAGACGGACGTCGAATCCTCCTACTACATCACGCTCTCGCCCGACGAGACGGGGCGCATCAAGGGGCTCAAGATCAACCCCAAGCTGAACGGCAAGAAGTTCAACCTCTATGTCAACGTCATGGTGATGAGCCGCGAATTTCTCATCAACACCATACAGGACGCCGTGACGCGCGGGCTCGTGAGCTTCGGCAGGGACATTCTCACCAAGAACGTCGACACGCTGAAAATTTACGGCTATGCCTTCAAGGGCTTCTACGCGAACGTCTCTTCGGTGCAGAAGTACTACGAATACAGCATGGCTCTCCTGAAAAAGGAGGTTCGCGACGAGCTCTTCGGCGCGCGCGACATCTATACCAAGGTGCGTGACAGCGCGCCCAGCAAGTATAACGACGACGCGACCGTCGTAAATTCGCTCATCTCGGACGGCTGCGTCATCGACGGCACGGTGGAGAACTGCATTCTCTTCCGCGGCGTCAAGATCGGAAAGGGGAGCGTCGTGAAAAATTCCATCATCATGCAGGACACCGTCATCGGCGACGGCGCGCATCTCGACTGCGTGATCACGGATAAAAACGTCGTCATCCGCGACAGGAGAAATCTTGCCGGCTGCGAGGTGCTGCCTTACTTCGTCGCCAAGGGCAGGATGATATAAAATGGGGCGTTTCGCGCTGCTGCGCGTGCCAGAATAGAGTAGGGGAGAAGAAAAAATGAGTACGACAAAAAAGCGCACCAAAGAACTTGAGACGATCGCAGAACAGGAGGCAAAGGCGCCGGTGGAGGCAGTCGGGACGGCGGAAGTTCCCGCCGCAGACGAGACGCCCGCGGAACTTACGGTGGAGGTGAAGAAGAAGATCCTCTTCGTCGCCTCGGAGGCAGCGCCCTTCATCGCGACGGGCGGGCTTGCCGAGGTCATCGGGTCGCTCTCCAAAGCGCTCGCAAAAAACGACAGGTTTGACGTCCGCGTGATCATTCCGCTCTATCAGGACATCAAGAAGGAATTTCGCAAGGACTTCAAGTTCATCGGCAACATCTTTGTGCCGCTCTCATGGAGAAACCAATACTGCGGGATCTTCGAGTACAGCGTGGACAACGTGACGTACTACTTCGTCGACAACGAGTACTACTTCAAGCGTCCCGGTTGCTACGGCTATTACGACGACGGCGAGCGCTTCGCGTTCTTCTGCCGCAGCGTGATGGAGATCCTCGGATTTATCAATTTCTATCCCGACGTGCTGCATTGCCACGACTGGCAGGCTGCGCTCGCGGCGCTGTATCTGAAAACCATCTATTGCTTCCGCCCGGAGTATCAGTTCATCCGTGCGGTGTTCACCATCCACAACATCGAATATCAGGGGAAATATTCGCTCGACATCCTCGAGGATCTCTTCGGCATCTCGTACCGCTTCCAATATCTCGTGGAGTACGACCGCTGCATCAACCTGATGAAGGGCGCGATCGAGTGCTGCGAGCGCTTCTCCACGGTGAGCCCGACGTATGCGGGCGAGATCAAGGATCCGTACTACGCGCACGGGCTCGACCAGATCGTGCGGCGCAACGAGTTCAAGCTGTGCGGCATTCTCAACGGCATCGACCCCGATTATTACGATCCCGCGACGGATAAGTCGCTGTTCGCCAATTACAGCGCGGACGATCTCGCGCCCAAGGCGGCCTGCAAGGAGGAATTGCAGCGCATGCTCAATCTTCCCGTCAAGGCCGATACGCCCATCATCGCAATGATCACCCGCCTCGTCTCCCACAAGGGGCTCGACCTCGTGAAGGAGGTCATCGAACAGGTGCTCCGCCAGGACGTGCAGTTCGTCATCCTCGGCACGGGCGACGCTTCCTACGAGGCGTATTTCTCCGAGCTCGCGAGGAGATATCAGGGCAAGGTCGCGACGGTCATCACCTTCAATTCCGACCTGTCCCGCAAGATCTATTCGGGCGCCGATCTCTTCCTGATGCCCTCCAAGAGCGAACCGTGCGGGCTCTCGCAGATGATCGCTTCCCGCTACGGCACGGTCGCCATCGTCCGCGAGACGGGGGGACTTCGCGACAGCATCACGCCGTACGGCGCGGGCGGCAACGGCTTCACCTTCCACGATTACAACGCGCACGACATGCTCTACGTCATCAACGAGGCGCTGGGCGTCTACCGCAAGAAGGACGAGTGGCAGGCGCTCGTGAAGAAGGCGATGAGAACGGATTTCTCGTGGGCGACGTCGGCGAAGTACTACGAAGGGCTCTATTTGGGAATGCTCAAATAATAAATTTGGAGAATAACTATGGCAAAATTGACCGAGCATGAAGCGGATCATCTCATTGCAAGCAAACTGACGCGCTACTTCGGCGTAAATTCGCAGGAGGCCTCGCGCGAACAAATTTATAAGGCCGTCGTCATGAGCGTACGCGACATCATGCTCGAGAAACGCCAAAAATTTCATGTGAAGATAAAGAATGCGCGGGCAAAGCGCGTCTACTATCTCTGCATGGAATTTTTGATGGGCAGATCGCTCAAAAACAGCATTTACAATCTCGGCATCGGCACGCAGATCGCTGCCGCCGTCAAAAAGTACGGCCTCGAGCTCGAGGACTTATACGAAGAAGAGCCCGACGCAGGGCTCGGGAACGGCGGCCTCGGCAGGCTCGCCGCATGCTTCTTGGACGCGCTCGCCACGCAGGATTACCCCGCGATGGGATTTTCCATCTGCTACCAGTACGGGCTCTTCAAGCAGAAGATCGTGGACGGCTGGCAGATGGAATTGCCCGACGTGTGGCTCCCGGGCGGCGAAGCGTGGCTCACGCAGCGCTCGGATAAGCAATTTATCGTGCGGTTCGACGGCGAGCTCGAGGAGAAGTGGACGGATCATGGCATGGAGACCGTCTACCACAACGCCAAGGAAGTGGAGGCCATCGCCTGCGACATGATGGTCTCGGGCGCGGACAGCGACGCCGTGAGCGTACTTCGGCTGTGGCGTTCCCGCGCGGTGCAGAAGTTCGACATGCAGCTCTTCTCGCAGGGCAACTACGACGAGGTGATGCGCGACGAAAGCGAGGCGCAGCTGCTCTCCAAGGTGCTCTATCCCTCGGATAACCACTACGAAGGGAAGTCGCTGCGCTTGAAGCAGCAATATTTCCTCGTCTCCGCGTCGCTGCAGTGCATCGTCTCCGACCACAAGCGCAGGTACGGTTCGCTTGCGCTCCTGCCGCAGATGGCCGCCATCCACATCAACGACACGCACCCGGCGCTCGCCATCCCGGAGCTCATGCGCATCCTCGTGGACGAAAATTATTTCAGCTGGGAAGTCGCGTGGAACATCACCACGGCGACCTGCGCCTATACCAACCACACCGTGCTCGCGGAGGCGCTCGAGACGTGGGCGGAGGATCTCATCGCCCGCAGGCTCCCGCGCATCTACGGCATTCTCAAGGAGATCAACCGCCGCTTCTGCGACGACCTCTGGCATCGCTTTCCCGGCGATTGGAACCGCATTTCGCGGATGTCCATTCTCTCGCACAACACCGTGCGGATGGCAAACTTGTGCGTGATGGGCTCGCACAGCGTCAACGGCGTCTCCGAGCTGCACAGCAAGATCATCAAGGAGAGCATCTTCCGCGATTTCTATGAGTATACGCCCGATAAGTTCACGAACGTGACCAACGGGATCGCGCACAGGCGCTGGCTCAACCAATCCAACCCCGAGCTCTGCGCGCTCATCGACGAGTGCATCGGCACGGGCTACGCAAAGGACGCTTCCAAGCTCGCCGAGCTGAAGAAGTTCGACAACGACGAGAGCGTTTTGAAGCGGTTGGACGAGATCAAGCGCATCAAGAAGGAGCAGTTTGCCGCCTATGCGAAAAAGACGCAGGGCGTCATCATCGACCCGAACACGCTGTTCGACGTGCAGGCCAAGCGCATGCACGAGTACAAGCGGCAGCTCCTGAATGTGCTGCACATCGTCGCCGACTACAACGCGCTGCGCGAGAACCCCAATCTCGACATCCTGCCCAAGACGTATATTTTCGGCGCGAAGGCTGCCGCAGGGTACGACATGGCCAAACAGATCATCAAGCTGATCTGCTTCCTCGCCGAAGATATCCGCAAAAATCCCAAGATCAACGAAAAGCTGAACGTCGTCTACATGGAAAACTACAATGTGACGATGTCGGAAAAGTTGATGCCGGCTTCGGAGATCTCCGAGCAGATCTCGCTCGCGGGCAAGGAGGCGAGCGGGACGGGCAACATGAAGTTCATGATCAACGGCGCGCTCACCATCGGCACCCTCGACGGCGCCAACGTGGAAATGGCGGAGAAGGTCGGGGAGGAGAACATCTTCATCTTCGGCCTGAAGGCAGACGAAGTGAGCCAGATCTGGGAACGCAGGTACAATTCAAGCACATACTACAACCAGGATTATACGCTGCGGCAGATCATCGAGGCGCTCATCGTCGGCTTCAACGGCACGTCGTTCTCGGATATCGCAAACTATTTGCTCCGCAACACGCCCGTCGCCGATCCGTACATGTGCCTTGCCGACTACGAGTCCTACTCCAAGACGCAGGACGCGATGACGGCGCTCTACCGCAGCAATAAGACGGAGTGGAACAGAAAATCGCTTCGGAACATTGCCGCCGCTGGGTATTTCTCCGCCGACAGAAGCATCCGCGACTACGCGACGCGCATCTGGAACATCAAACCGCTGAAAAAATAACACCGATGAGCTATTTTTACGATCCGCTTGACCGCGCATGCAAGCGCCCGACCGGGGCGGTGGCGCGCGGCGGCGAGGTGACATTCCACATCTTTCAAAATTTAAGCGGAGAAGCCGACTTCTCCGCTCAACTTTGCACGCTCGTCCTGTTCGAGGACGGCGGGCACGAGATGACTTTCCCCATGAAAAAGACGGCCGACGGATTTTGCGTTACGCTGAAATTCCGCAAAGTCGGGCTGTATTTTTACTATTTCCGCATCGACAGGACGTGCCTCGGCTGCGGAAAAATGCGGAAAGGGGAGTTCACCGATCAACCGAACTGTTGGCAACTCACCGTCTTTTCCGAGGATTTCGAGACGCCGGACTGGCTGAAGGGCGGCGTGATGTATCAGATTTTTCCCGACCGCTTTTACCGCGCGGGCAGCAATAACGTCAAGCCGCAGCAAATTTTACGGCACGACTGGGGCGGGCTGCCCTCGTACCGCCCGAATGAGTTCGGGAAGGTGCTCAACAACGACTTTTTCGGCGGCGACCTGCAGGGCATCCGCGAGAAGCTCGACTATTTGAAGGGTCTGCACGTCAACGCCATCTATCTCAATCCCATTTTCGAGGCGTATTCCAACCACCGCTACGACACGGGCGACTACATGCGCATCGATCCGCTGCTCGGCACGGAGAAGGATTTCCGCGAGCTCACGGGGAGCGCCGGAGAGCGCAGCATTCGCATCATCCTCGACGGCGTGTTTAACCACACGGGCGACGACAGCCGTTACTTCAACAAGTACGGACGGTACGACTCGGTCGGGGCGTATCAGTCGGCGCAGTCTCCTTATGCCGATTGGTATTCCTTCCGCAGCTTTCCCGACAGCTACGAGAGTTGGTGGGGAATCGAGACGCTGCCCGCCGTGGACGAGCGTTCGCAGTCGTATAGGAATTTCATCTGCGGCGAAGGCGGCG
>CANRFD010000071.1 GCA_947629845.1 uncultured Clostridia bacterium | reverse complement strand
CCCCTTTTGCAAAGGGCGCCGCAGGCGTGCCTTGTGCTGAAGCTCCGCCGTAGGCGGTGATGGGGATTGAGCCATAAACCGCCTCCCGCCCTGTCTCTTGCCCCCTCCACGGGAGGGGGGTAGGGGGGTGGGGCTCCGCCCATCCTCCTCATTCCGAGGCCCCGCAGGGGCCGAGCGAATCTTCCCTTATCCACCGCCCTGCCCCGCTAAACCGCGTCATCCGCCCCGCCCCTTGCTTCCCCCCTTTGGGGGAAGTACCCGCGCAGCGGGGGATAGGGGTTCTTGCCCGCCTCTCGCCCTGTCCCGCTAAACCGCGTCATCCGCCCCGCCCCTTGGCTCCCCCTCGAGGGGGAGCTGTCGAGGCCATAGCCGAGACTGAGGGGGTGTCATACTGCCATCCCCCCCCAAAAAACCAACCGAGGTATCCATGAAATTCGCATATTCCATTTCAGAGAGCCGCGCGGCGGACAACGCCGTCATTCGCGCGGGCACACCGGTCGCCGTGCTGATGGAGCGCGCCGGAGAGGCGCTTGCCGACGCCGTAGAGCATGCCGCGGAGGCGCACTGCGTCGGCGATATGCTCTTTGTCTGCGGCGGGGGAAACAACGGCGGCGACGGCTTTGTCGCGGCCCGCATTCTCCAAGAGCGCGGCTTCGACGCGGCCGTCCTCTGCCTTTCGGAAAAATTTTCCGAGGCCTGCGCCGCGGCCAAATCTGCATTCCGCGGCGAAATTTTGGGTCGGATCCCGCGCCGCCGCTATGCGCTGATCGTCGACTGCCTGTTCGGCACCGGTCTCGACCGCGCTCCCGAGGGCGAAACCGCCGCGCTCATCGATTTCATCAACAACAGCGGCGCCTACGTCGTCTCCTGCGACGTCCCCAGCGGGCTGAAGGAGGGCGGCGTCGCCTTTCCCCACTGCGTCCGCGCCGACGAGACGGTCGCGATGGGGCATCTCAAGCAGGCGCTCCTTCTTTTGGACGGCGCCGAAACGGCGGGGAAGATCGCCGTTGCCGACATCGGCATTCCCACCGCGGGCGGTGCGGAGGTGTGGGAAGGGGCGGACGTCGCAAAATTTTTCCCGCCCAAAAAGTCGCACACGAACAAGGGGGACTACGGCAGCGTCGCCATCCTCTCCACCTGCAACACCCTCGGCGCGCCCCTGCTCGCGGCCGGCGCCGCGCTGCGTTCGGGCGCGGGGTATACCGACGTCTGCATGACCTCGATGTCCGTCCCCTGCGAGGATGCGGCAAAGCTCGCGGCCCTTCAAACGGCGGACGAACTTCACCGCGTTTTGTGCGCGGCGAAATATCCCGCCTGCCGCTTCTCCTTCTACGACGGCGAACCCATCTTCGCCGATGCCGTCGCCTTCGGTATGGGCGCGGGCGTGGGGGAACAGACGCGCGCCCTCCTCGGGGAACTGCTCAAAGGTTACCAAAGGGGCGTCCTCGTCCTCGACGCCGATGCGCTCAACACGCTCGCCGCCTGCGGAACTGAACTTCTGAAACGCCACAAATGCCCCGTCGTCGTCACCCCGCACATCAGGGAGTTCTCCCGCCTGACGGGAAAAACGGCGGAGGAGATATTGCACGATCCCGTCGCCTGCGCGCAATCGTTCGCGCGGGAGTACAACGTCACGGTCGTGCTCAAAAACAACCGCACCGTCATCACCGACGGCGCCCGCACGGCGATCAACCTTACGGGCAGCCCCGCCCTTGCAAAGGGGGGAAGCGGCGACGCGCTCGCGGGATTTCTGGCGGGCACCTGCGCCCGCGGCGTCCCGCCCTTCGAGGCGGCAGTCGTCTCCTGCTACGTCTGCGGAAGGGCGGGGGAGCTCGCCGCCCGCGATTTGGGCGAATACGCGCCCGACGCGGAGGACGTCATCGCCCGCCTGCCCGCCGCAATGAAATTGTCATAAAATAGGAAAAACGCCCGCAAACATGGGCGTTTTTGCAACTTTGCGAAGTACTATGTGTAACATAATAGCCGTTTATGCGTACCCAAACGCCCGCACGAGCACCGAAGAGACGAGCAAAATGCTCCCCGTCACGACGTAATAGGTCGGGAAGATGGTAAACAAGCTCATCACGAGGAGGAGCAGTCCGCTCACAAAAAAGGGGCGCGCGTTGGTCTTGGAGAAGGAGCGCACAAGCCGCTGCCGCACCGTTTTCCGCGGGATCTCCGCACAGATGAGCGGCGACGGCGTCGTCTGCGTGCGGGTGAACAGGTCGTATACCTCGTCGCCGCACACCGCCTTCCGCCCGAAGGAGGCCAGCAGTTTTTGCGCCTCGGGCGTGACCGCATTGCACACGAGCGCAAAGGGCTGCGTGCCGTGCAGGCGCAACAGCCGCGCCACCTCGTCGGCGGAGACGGGCTGCATCGTAAAAACAGGAAGGTACAGCGTGTCGTCCACGCGCAGCCCTTCGCCCTCGCAGTGCGCCGTCTTTCCGTCGGCGGTCAGGGCGGCAAGCAGCGCGTCCCGCACGCGTTCCTCCTTCTCGAGGGTGAGATGCAGCATCAGCGCCTCCCGCTCTTCGCGCTGCCGCTTCGAGAGCCACTTCTTCCTGTTCCTGCCATAGAGGAAGAGGGCGACGAAGCACCCCGTCGCAAAGGCAAACGCGACGGCGAGCACGATGCAGAGGGCGAGGGGGGTGCGGAAGTACCGCAGCAGCCCGAGGACGAAAAACCCGACGGCCGCGCCATAGAAGAGGACGTCGGAGATCATAGAGAGAGGCACTTTTTTCATGCCATCGATTTTTGACGGAAAAAATGCCGATTAAACTTGCAAACGCCAAAAAAATATTGTATAATCGCGGTATGAACATCGCGCTTTTCGGCGGGTCGTTCGACCCCGTCCACTCCGAGCACATCCGCCTTGTCGAGGCCGCCCAAGCGGCGCTCTCGCTCGACAAAGCGTTCGTCATCCCGTCCTACGTGGCGCCCCACAAGGCGTACGGCGCCGTCGCGAGCGGGCAGGAGCGGCTGCAGATGTGCCGCCTCGCCTTCCAAGGCCATCCCTATGTGGAAGCGAGCGGCTGCGAGATCGAAGCGCAGGGCACGAGCTACACCTACCTGACCTGCCGCAACTTCCGCGCCCGCTTTCCCGAAGCGAACATCTACTTCCTCGTGGGGGCGGACATGCTGGAGAACTTCTTCTCGTGGCGCATGCCGGAAAACATTCTGTCCAACGTGACCCTCGTCGCCTGCGGAAGGGACGGGCAAAAGACGGAGCCCCTCCGCGCGCGTTTTCTCGAACGCTTCGGCGTCGGCTTTCTCTCCCTTCCCTTCGAAGGTTCGGCCGTCTCCTCCAGCCGCATCCGCGTCGATCTCGCGTTCGGCCGCACCAACGATGCGCTCCCGCCCGCCGTCGCCGCCTACATCGCAGACCGCGGACTGTATGCGGTGGAAGCCATCCCCGCCGCGCTCTCTTTGGAGAAGGAGGAGAGGCGGGAACACAGCTACCGCGTCGCCCGCATGGCGGTCTCCCGCTCCCGCAGCGCCGGCGTCCCCGAAAGGAAGGCGCTCCTCGCGGCCGCCTTGCACGACTGCGGGAAGTACGTCCTCCCCGGTTCGCCCCGTCTCGAGGGCTTTTCCCTTCCCGAAGGCGTCCCGGAGCCCGTGGTGCACCAATACACGGGCGCCTACCTCGCCGAACATCTCTTCGGCGTCACCGATGAAGAGGTGCTCGACGCCATCCGCTACCACGCCAGCGGCAGAGAGAACATGACGACCCTCGGCAAGCTCATCTACCTTGCCGACCTCGTCGAAGAGGGGCGGGATTTTTCGGGCGTCGAAGCGCTCCGCGCGCTCTTCTGGCGCGATCTCGACGAATGCCTCCTCGCCGCGCTCGAACACCAGCTCGCCCATCTCAAGGCAACGGGTGCGCCCGTCTACCCGCTCACAGAGCAGGCATATTCTTGGTTAAAGCGTCATAATTGAAGTATTATGCGTGACATAAACAACAAAAAAAGGGGAAATTTTATGGAAAGTTATCAAATCGCAAAGGCCGTAGCAAAGATCATGTCCGATAAGAAGGCGCAGGACATCGTCATTCTCAACGTCAGCGAACAGACGGTGGTGTGCAGCTATTTCGTCATCGGCAGCGGCAAGTCCACGACGCAGGTGCGCGCGCTCTGCGACAACGTGGAGGAACTCATGAAGAAGAATTACGACCTCGCGCCCGTCCGCACGGAGGGGCTTCGCGAGGGCAGATGGGGCGTCATCGACTACGGCGACGTCGTCGTGCACGTGTTCAACGAGGAGTCGCGCCTGTTCTACTACCTCGAACGCCTGTGGGACAGCGGCAAAAACGTCGAACGCTACGAGGAATGAGCGTCCGCGCGAACAAGCGCCCCGCCGAAACTTCTTAAAAACTTCGCACGATCATTTGAATGAAATGCGCTTGGGCTCGGTATAC
Source organism: uncultured Clostridia bacterium (assembly GCA_947629845.1). GTDB lineage: Bacteria > Bacillota > Clostridia > Christensenellales > Borkfalkiaceae > Gallimonas. The sequence continues at coordinate 2,293 of CANRFD010000071.1, read as the reverse complement.
TCGGGCTTCGAGCGCTTTTTTTTGCGCTCGACGATGAAGTAGACGGGCTCCTTTTCGGGCTTTTGCCGCTTGGGCTTTTCGGGCGGCAGCTTTTTGCCGAGCGTGCGGTAGCCGATCCGCGCGAGTTTTACAAGGTGCACGACGGCGAGGCAGAAAAGGAACAGGCATGCGGTGTACAAAAATCCGAGCCCTTGGACGGAGAGAAGGTTCATACCGACACCCTACCACGTCCGTACTGTCATAAAATGTACGGAAAGGGGATATTTTCCGAACTTTTCGGGAAAAATCCGTCGCATGGAGACAACAGTCATTTCCGCGGAAGAGGCCGCGGAGTTCGGGGAGTTCAAGCGCAGCAGGCGGGAGGCGGAGATCGCCCTTCTTCTGAAGAAGGTGGTGGTGGACGCGTCGCGGCGGGAGACCGACCGCCATGCGCTCAAGGCGGCGTGCGACTGCGCGAAGAAGCTCGGCGCCTACGGCGTGCTCGTCTCGCCCGTGCACGTCTGCGCCGCGCGGAAGTTTCTCGCGGGGTGCGACGCCGTCACCCTCTGCGCCGTCGGCGGAACGGGGGAAAGTCTGCCCGCCGTCAAAAAGGCGGAGGCAAAGCGCGCCGTAAAGCAGGGGGCGCGGGCCGTCTGCCTCTCGCTGTGCTATTCCGCCGTCATAAGCGGCAACGCATCGTATCTGAAGCGGGAGATCAAAAAAGTCCGCCGGGCGGTGAAGAAGGCCGCGCTGCTCGTCGTGCTCGACGACAGGAGCCTCTCGGAGGACGACGTCGTCCTCGGGGCGCGCGCCGCGTGCGACGGAAGGGCGGACGGCGTGTGCGTGCGCGCCGAAGCCCAGCTCATTCTGCGTGCGCTTACCGTCGGGGCGGGCAAGCTCGCGGTGCACTGCTCGGGTGCGGAGAACGCCGCACAGCTCCGTACGGCGGTGCGGGCGGGCGCCTCGCACGTCTCTTCGCACGTCTGCGGGGAGCTCGCGGAGGAACTCTACCGTGCCCTCGGGGAGGGAACGGAGGAGCAAGTTCCGCCCCGCGACGGCGGCGAAAACTGAAAAACGCGTCGAAAAAGCGAAAAGTTTTTTCGCAGAGCGAAACGCATTGCGAGAAATTCGCAAAAGTGCCCGAAAATCGCTTTGATTTTTTCCGAAAATATTGTACAATAGTCGGGTGATAGTATACGCCCGACAATTCGGCGTAAAACGGAGCATAGAGCATGGGTATCATCAAATACGTTAAAAACGGCGACAGCCGCAGGAGCTTGAAAAAGCTCAACAAGACGGCGCGGAAGGTAGAGGCGCTCGAGCCCAAATATCAGGCGATGAGCGACGCGGAGCTGCAGGGGCAGACCGCGGTATTCAAAGACAGGCTCTCCAAGGGCGAAACGCTCGAGCAGATCCTTCCCGACGCATACGCCGCCCTGCGTGAAGCGAGCGCGCGCGTTCTCGGCATGAAGCACTTCCACGTGCAGATCGTCGGCGGCATCTGCCTCTTTCAGGGGCGCATCGCCGAGATGAAGACGGGCGAAGGCAAAACGCTCGTCGCAACGCTTCCCGCCTACCTCGAGGCATTGGGCGGAAAGGGCGTCCACATCGTCACGGTCAACGATTACCTCGCCCGCCGCGACGCGGAATGGATGGGCAAGGTGCACCGCTTCATGGGGCTCACCGTGGGCGTCGTCGTCCCCGGCATGACCGACGACGACAAGCGCGCCGCCTATCAGTGCGACATTACTTACGGAACCAACAACGAGTTCGGCTTCGATTACCTTCGTGACAATCTCAAATCCGATCTCCCCGCAATGGTGCAGCGCGGGCTCAACTTCGCCATCGTCGACGAGGTGGACTCCATTCTCATCGACGAAGCGAGGACGCCGCTCATCATCTCGGGCAAGGGCGAGCAGTCGTCCGACCTCTACGTGCAGGTGGATAAGTTCGTCCGCACGCTCACGGGCGGCTTCGACGACGAGCTCAAGGATCTCGAGGCGGAGGAGAGCCGCAAAAAGAAGCAGGCGCGCGCCGTCGGCGAACGCAAGCTGGCGCAGGCGGAGGCGCTCAACTGGGATTACGTCGTCGAGCGCAAGGACAAGCAGGTGCAGCTCACCGAGTTCGGCGCGGAGAAGGCGGAAAAATTCTTCGGCATCGACAGCATTGCCGACGTCGCCCATTCCTCGCTCAACCACCACATCCAGCAGGCGCTCAAGGCGCACAAGCTCTTCCATCTCAACGAGGAGTACATCATCAACAAGGATAAGGACGGCAACGACGAGATCGTCATCGTCGACGAGTTCACGGGCCG
>CANRFD010000070.1 GCA_947629845.1 uncultured Clostridia bacterium | reverse complement strand
TTTTTAACTACAAAAACGGAACGCAAACGGTCAGCCTTGACGAGCTTTCGTGTTCGGATTATAATTGTCTCGGTGCTGTTTGCGGCGCTCCTCGGCTACCTCGTCCTCGCGCAAATTCCCGCGGCGCTCAGCATCGCCGGGTACGTCGTCATTCTCGGTGCGGCCGTCGGGCGGTGGGCATATCGGCTGCATATGGCGAAGCGGGAACGGCGTCCGCCTTCCAAGCCGAGCCCGCCCCCGCCTACGAACTTGCCTTCAAAGTCGCCTTTCAGCCAAGCCCCGCCTTCGCCCCCGATTTCGCCCCCGCGGAAAAAAAGCGAAAAAAACCGAGAATGATGTGCTATCCCGTTGCAATTTTGGGCAAAATATGGTATGATTGGTAGGTCATGACGGACGAAAACAAGAACAACTTCCCTCAAGCGGAAGAAAATACGCCCGATGATGCGGGCACGCGGCCCGAAAATGCGGCTGCGGAAGCGCCCGCACAGGCTGCGGCGGAGCCCGGAGCAGAGCCCACAACGCAACCCATAGCGGAGACAAAGGCGGAACCCGAGACGGACGACCTCGACAGCGGCGACAAAAAAGACTTTGCCGCCCGCTATAACCGTGCCAAGGAGCGGGATATCGAGAAGCTCGACCGCGAGATGGAGGCGCAAAAGGCGGGCGATTCCAAGGCGAAAAACCGCAAATGGTGGATAAAAACCGTACTTTTGCTGGCGCTCATCGCCGTCTCCATCGCCATGATGTTCACCATCACCAAGTACGTCGGCGGCGACACGGTGGATATCGGCACCATGATCCGCGGCGCAAATTGGATATGGTTCGCGGGTCTCATCGGCATGGTACTGCTCGCCATTCTGTTGGAGAGCATGAAGTATTCATACCTCCTTAAAATTTCCACGGGGAAATGGCGGATAAAGAACTCCGTCAAGGTGATGTTCCTCGGGAAATATTACGACGGCATCACCCCGCTCGGCACGGGCGGCCAGCCCTTCCAGATCTACTACCTGCACAAGAAGGACATCCCCGCAGGCGTGGCGACGGCCGTGCCCCTCGTAAAATACATCGTCAACACTATCGTCTTTTGTCTCATTGCCGTGGGACTTCTCATCACCGCACACTTCTGCATGAACATCAGCAGCATCGGCGGAACGGTCATCATGGTCGTGGCGTGGGTCTCTCTGGCCTGCAACTTTGCCATTCCGCTCATCATCGTGTTCGCCTCGCTCTTCCCGCGGGCGGGCAAAAAGCTCATCGTCTTTATCGTCGGGCTGCTCAATAAAATACGCATCGTCAAGCATAAGTACCCCACGATGAAGAAGTACGTCTATGAGATGGACGAATACCGTCATTCCTTAAAATCGCTCATCCGCGAGGCGTGGAAGCTCATCCCGCTCATCTTCATCTGCGCGTTGGAGACGTTCGCGACCCTTCTCATCCCCTATTTCACCGTGCTTGCCATCGCCCCCGTCGGCGCGGAGTTCTACCCGGAACTGCTACTGCAAATCGTCTGCCTCGGCGTCATCTCCTTCTATTCGTCCTCGCTTGTTCCTACGCCCGGCAACAGCGGCGCGAACGAGGCCGTTACGACGCTCGCTCTCATCATGATTTTGGGCAACCAGCCCACCATCACCGCCCTTTCGGGCTGGGTCGTGCTCGTGTGGCGGTTCTTCATCTACTACATCTACATTCTCTCGGGGATCGGCATCAACATCTTCGAGATCATCCGCAGCGCCGTGCGGAAGCGCCGTGCGGAGCGGGCACAAAAAACCACTTGACAAAGGCGCTTTTTGCGCCTCGACGGAGACACTATGGAACAACAACGGAGCGCGGAAAAGCGACCCGGCGCGCCGCAGGATAAAAAAAGTTTGCGCAATTGGTGGATCAAGACCGTCTTGATCCTTGCGCTCATCGGCGTATCCGTAGCGATCATGCTCACGCTCGGCGACTATGTTGCGGGGGACGGACAGATCGGCTTCGCGGAGATGGTGAGAGGGATCAACTTGCCTCTCTTTTTTGCTTTTCTCGGCTTCATCCTCCTCTATATCCTCGTGGAGAGCCTGAAATATTCCTACATGCTGAAGATGTTCTCGGGGAAATTCCGCGTCCGCACCGCCGTAAAGGTGATGTTCCTCGGGAAGTATTACGACGGCGTGACGCCCTTCTCGAGCGGCGGACAGCCCTTCCAAATTTACTACCTGTATAAGAAACGGGACATCCCGCGGGGCGCCGCCTCCGCCGTTCCCCTCGCGCGGCTGATGGTGAGCCTGTTTGTGTGGTGCCTGTTTGCGCTCGTTCTCATGAGCGTCGCCCCCAACTACCTCGAGAGCTCGGCGCACATCGCCGTCTCCATGACGGTGCGCATCGTGGCGTGGGTCTCCATCGTGCTCAACCTCTCCTTCCCCATTCTCTTCGCCGTGCTCTCCTTCTTCCCGCATTTTACGATGAAGGTGATGGCGCTCATCATCTTCCTTCTCAAAAAACTGCACATCGTGAAGCGCAAATATGCGGTGACGAAAAAGTACGTTTACGGCGTGCGCGAATACTGCAAGGCGATGCGCGTGGTGCTGGGGAAGTGGTTCTTCCTCCTGCCGCTCATCGTGCTCGCGCTCATGGAGACGTGCATCAACGTGTGCATCCCCTTCTTCGCCGTCGTCTCCATTGCCAACATCGCCCCCACCGCCGACCTGCTTTTGCAGATCGCCTGTCTCAACGTCATCTCGCAGTTCTCCGCCTACCTGATCCCCACGCCCGGCAACACGGGCGCCGTGGAGACGACCTCCACCTTCGTATATACCGCCGCGCTCACCGCCATCATCGGGAACGGCTCGGTCATCGGCTGGATCGTGCTGATATGGCGGTTTTTCACCTTCTACATCTACATTCTCTCGGGCATCGGCATCAACATCTTCGAGATCATCCGCAGCGCCGTGCGGAACAGACGCGCGCGTGAAACGCAGCCTTCGGCATAAAAAACTGCCCGCCCGCACTATTCTACCGTCCCCGCCATATGATCACGTCATCCTGAGCTCCGTCGAAGGATGACCTTATTATTATACCGTCGAAGGTCAAAACGCCCAAAATACCAATAAGCGGCCGCCCGCCTGCAAACGCAGGCGGGCGGCATTTTTCTTCCCTCTACTTCTTCAAATTTTCCCGATAAAACGCACCCCATTCCCCCATTTTGTCGAGAATGGGGCGGAGCGTACCGCCCAGTTCGGAGAGCGAATATTCGACGCGCGGCGGAACTTCGGCATACGCCTCCCGCGTGACGAGCCCGTCCTCCTCGAGGGCGCGCAGGTTGTCCGCCAGCACCTTTTTGCTGATGGCGGGGATGGACTTCAAAAAGTCGGAAAACCGCCGCGTCCCGTACGACACGAGATCGCGGATGATGAGCAACTTCCACTTGTTCCCGATGAGCTGCACCGCCGTGGCGACGGGGCACTCGGGCAATTCTTCACGCGTCAGCATACCTTCTCCTTCCCCATTATTGTAGCAGAGCGGGCGGCATTTTGCAAGCGGATTTTGCAAGGTAACCTTTTTATTACCGGGTAATCAATTTGTAATCATCTTGCCTTTGGGCGAAAACCGTGGTACAATAGAAAAAAACGGAGGTATTGTTATGAAAAACTACACCAAGGCGAGCGTTGCGGCGGGCGCACGCACCGAATTGCACGACGTGCTCGGGCTTACGGGCGCGGAGATCAGCGTCAACGAGCTGCCTGCGGGCGCGGGCGTGCCCTTTGTGCATGCCCACAAGCAGAACGAGGAGATCTACGGCATTCTCTGCGGCGCGGGTTACGCCGTTCTCGACGGGGAGAAGGTGGAACTGAAGGCGGGAGACTGGCTGCGCGTCGCCCCCGCGGCCAAGCGGCAGTTCTTCGCTGCGGAAAACGAGGGCATCAAGTACATCTGCATTCAGGTGAAGGCGGGCTCGCTCGAAGGGTACACGGCAAACGACGCCGTCATCTGACATGGAAGAAATCGAAGCGCTGCGCCGCGCGCTCCGGGAGGCCGAGGCCGTCGTCATCGGCGCGGGGGCGGGGCTCTCGGCGTCGGCGGGGTTCACCTACGGCGGGGAGCGTTTCCGCGCGCATTTTGCCGATTTCGAGGAAAAGTACGGCTTTCACGACATGTACGCGGGCGGCTTCTACCCCTATTCCTCGGCCGAGGAATATTGGGCGTACTGGTCGCGGTACATCGCTTTGAACCGCTACGAGGCGCCCCCGCTCCCGGTGTACGAACGGCTGCTCGCGCTCGTGAAGGGGAAGGACTACTTCGTCATCACGACCAACGTCGATCACTGTTTTCAGCGGGCGGGGGTGGAAAAAACGCGGCTCTTCTACACGCAGGGGGACTACGGGCTGTTCCAGTGCTCGGTGCCCTGCCGCCGCGCAACGTACGACAACGAAGAGATCGTCCGCCGCATGGTGAAGGAGCAGAAAGACAAGCGCGTGCCCGCGGAGCTCATTCCGCGCTGCCCGAGGTGCGGCGCGCCCATGGTCCCCAACCTCCGCGCCGACGGCGCCTTCGTCGAGGACGACGGCTGGGAAAAAGCGTGCAAACGCTATCGGTTTTTCCTCGAAAAGCACAAAAAAAGCCGCGTCCTCTACCTCGAACTCGGCGTGGGCGGAAACACGCCCGGCATCATCAAATTTCCGTTTTGGAATTTTACGGCGGAAAACGAGCGGGCGACGTACGCCTGCGTCAACCGCGGCGAGGCGTTCGCCCCGCGGGAAATTTCAGCCCGATCGGTGGTCATCGACGCGGATATCGGCGAAACGCTGCGACTTTTGATGTGAAATACGCGAACGGCGCGCTTCCAAAGAAGCGCGCCGCATTTTTAAGCAAAACTACAAATTCACGATGGTGGGCGTCGCCTTGCCCTTGTGCACGACGAGATAGCAATAGCTCGGCTCGGAGTAGTCGCCGACGGCGCCCGGGTTGACGCAGAGCACGCCGTCCACCATTTGGATGTCGGCGCGGTGGGTGTGCCCGTAGAGGGCGACCGAGCAGCCGAGCTCCTTGGCGCGTGCGGCGAGCGCCTCCAGCCCCCTCTTTACGCCGTAGCGGTGCCCGTGACAGCAGAGCAGCGAGATGTTTTCCGCCTCGAGAACGCGTTCCTCCTCGCCGTAGGAAAAATCGCAGTTGCCCTTCATGACGCACACCTTGCCGGGGTACTGCACGGCGTACGGGCGCATGTCCGAGGAGCCGTCGCCGAGGTGCACAACATAGTCGTTTTCGGCGAACAGCGGCGCGATCTTCTGGATATTTCGATACCTGCCGTGGGAATCGGAGAGGACGACGAAGGTTTTCATAGCTTTTCCGCGAGCGCACGCAGCGCACGCCCCCTGTGCGAAACGGCGTTTTTCTCCCCCTCGCCCGCCTCCGCAAAGGCGACGCCGAGGTCGTCCGAGAGAAAGAGGCTGTCGTAGCCGAAGCCGCCCGTGCCGCGCTCCCCGGTAAGAATTTGCCCGCACGTCTTGCCCTCGGCGGTAAGTTCGCTGCCGTCCGGGAAGGCAAGGCACACAGCGCAGGCGAAATAAGCCCTGCGATTTTCCACCCCATTCAGCGATTTTAACAGTTTTTTGCGGTTTTCGGCAGCCCCGCCGCCCGAATAGCGCGCGCTGTATACCCCCGGCGCGCCGCCGAGCGCCTCGACGCACAGCCCGCTGTCGTCGGCAAGGGCGGGGAGCCCCGTCGCCTTCATCGCCGCCTGCGCCTTCAAGCGCGCGTTCTCGAGGAAGGTCTTGCCCGTCTCCTCGACGTCGTCAAAAAAGCCCGCCTCCTCGGCGGACAAAATTTCCTGCCCCGCGAGAATTTCCCGGATCTCGCGGAGCTTGCCCGGATTGTGCGTTGCAATTACGATTTTCACGGTTTTCCTCCGAAACGGGCGTCCCAATGGCGCCCCTCCCCTGTCCTCTTCTGCCTTCTGCTCTTTGCCCTATCTTTCCCTCTTCTGCCCCCTCCTCTGGAGGGGAATAGGCTTCCCCTCTTCTGCCCCCTCCCCGGGAGGGGGGTAGGGGGGTGGGGCTGACAAAAATGCGGGCGCAAAATATTTAACGAACCTTTACCCCAGGATCAAGGCCGAGAGCCCGCAGAAGATGAGCAGGGACATGGCGTCGACGATCGTCGTGATGAACGGCGAGGCGACGGCGGCAGGGTCGAGCTTGATCTTCTTCACGAGGAGCGGCAGCATGCAGCCGATGAACTTCGCCATGACGACGGTGCAGAAGAGCGCAAGCGAGACGACGAGGCAGGGCACGATGTCGTAGCCCTCGAAGCCGAAGAGCAACCTGTCGATGAGCTGAAGTTTGGCGAAGCAGGCGACGGCGAGCGTGGCGGCGAGCAGGAGGGAGACGCGAAATTCCTTCCATACGACCCGCCCCGTATCGCGCGTGGTGAGTTCGCCGAGGGCGAGCGAGCGGATGACGGTGACGGAGGCCTGCGAACCGGAGTTCCCGCCCGTGTCCATGAGCATGGGCACGCAGGCGAGCATCGCCGTAGACAGCATGCGTTCGAAGTTGTTGAGAATGAGCCCCGTGAACGTGGCGCTGACGAGAAGGATGAGCAGCCACGGCACGCGGTTCTTCCAGATGGAGAACACGCCCGTCTTGAGATAGGGCTTGTTCTCGTGCAACATACCGGCCATGGCCTCGATATCTTCGGTGTTCTCCTCTTCGATGACGTCCATTGCGTCGTCGACGGTGACGATGCCCACAAGCCGCCGCTCTTCGTCCACCACGGGGATGGCGAGGAAGCCGTAGTCGGA
>CANRFD010000069.1 GCA_947629845.1 uncultured Clostridia bacterium | reverse complement strand
AAGCGGCGGCGTGCCGCAGGTGCGGCGCCGCGCGGCGCAGCGGGGAGCTTTATGCGGAAAAAACATTTTTTATTGCCAAAAAATTACGCCGCGGCAACCGTCCGCGGCGCAACAAATTTCAATCAATCAAGCCTCGAACAAATAGGCGGCCTTAAAGGCGTACACTTCGCCGGGCGACACAATGGAGCTGCCGCGGGCGGCGTATTCGGGCACGTTGACGTTGTTGGGGATCGCCTGCGTCTCCAAGCAAAATCCCGCGCGCTTGCCGTAGCGGATGTGCTTGCCCTGCTGGTCGAGGCCGTTGCCGGCATAGAACTGCACGGCGGGCATATCGGTGTAGCACGTCATGGAGATCCCCGTCTTTTTGCTCCTGACGACGGCGTACTTCACATACTCGCCGCTCCTGTTCTTGAGAACGTGGCAGTGGTCGTAGCCGCCCCCCTGCTTCAGGTCGACGTCGTCGGCGTCGATGTCCCGCCCGATCTCCTTGGGCGTGTTGAAATCGAAGGGCGTGCCCCTGACCGCGCGGTAGCCGCCCACGGGGATCATGGTCGCGTTGGTCGGCGTGATCATGTCGCAGTCAAGGAAGAGCTCGTTGTCGAGAATGGTGCCGTCCGCCTCGCCGTTCAGGTTGAAATAGGTGTGGTTGGTGAGATTGACCGCCGTCGTCTTGTCCGTCTCGGCACGGTAGCAAATGGAGAGTTCGCGGCCGCGGAAGGCGTAGCGCACCTCGACTTTGAGCGTCCCGGGGTAGTTCTCCTCGCCGTCGGGGGAGACGATGGAGAGGACGAGTTCGTCGCCCTCGATGCGGTGCTCCCAGATCTTTTTGTTGAAGCCGTCCTTGCCGCCGTGGAGGTGATTGCCGCGGTCGTTGCAGTACAGCTGATACTTTTTTCCGCCGATCTCCAACTTGCCGCCGCCGATGCGGTTGCCGAAGCGGCCGATGAGCGCGCCGAGGTAGCCCCCGTTCTGCTCGTAGCCCGCAACGTCGTTGTAGCCCAAAACGACGTCGGTGGGCTTGCCGCCGCGGTCGGGCACGACGATGCTCTGCACGATGCCGCCGTAGTTCAGAATGGTTGCGCTCGCCGCGCCGTCCGTCAGGGTGAACGCGAGGACTTCGCGCCCGTTCGCAGTATTGCCAAATCGCTTTTGTGTGATCATGATGTTCTCCTTTTCTTCATTATAGCACAAAAGCGCGGCGTTGTAAATATTTTCCGCAGATTTCCGCAAACTCAAGGCATGCAGAAAAAATACATTCCGTTTGCGGTGTTCTTTGTGGCGCTGCTCATGTTCCTCGCCCACTTCGGCACCCGCTACACGACGGCGGCAAAGCCCGTTTCGGTATTTGCGGAAGAGGAAAAGGCGATCTATCTCACGTTTGACGACGGCCCCTCCACCAAGGTGACGACCGCCGTGCTCGACGTCCTCGACAGGGAGGGGGTGAAGGCGACCTTCTTCGTCGTCGGCGACCGCATCTGCGGCAGGCGGGACATCATGCGGCGCATGGCGGAGGCGGGGCACGCCATCGGCGTACACTCCAACACCCACGTCGCGACGGAGATCTACGCCTCCGACGAGGCGCTTCTGAAGGACATCGAGGCGTGCGCGGAGGTCATCAAGGAGGCGGCGGGCGTCACCCCCACCCTCTACCGCTTCCCCTACGGCGGGGAGCGGCGCAAGCGGCAGAAGGCGCTGGTGGAGGCGCAGGGGTACACCGTCGTCGGCTGGAACGCGGAATGCGGCGACGGCGTCGCAAGAGACGCGACGGCGGAGAGCATCTACCGCACCGCCGTCTCCACGGCGGGCAGCAAGCGGCGCGTCGTTCTACTCATGCACGACGGCGCGGGGCACACCGCCACCGCCGAGGCGCTTCCCCGCATCATCGCGCATTTCCGCGAAGCGGGGTACGATTTCCGAACCTTTTGAGCCCCCGTTCCGCGATCGCCTTGTACAGGAAGCCGACGGGAATGACGGAGAGGGAGAGGAGGGATACGGCCGCCCACTGCACGCCGTTCAGCGGGGTGAGATCGAACGCTGCGCAGAGCGGCGGCACGACGACGAGCAGCACGTTTACGGCGACGCCGACGGCGACCGTGCAGAGGAGCGCGCGGTTGGAGACGAGGTCCTTCGGGTGCGCGCCGTCCGAGCGGACGTTGAAGGCGTGGAAGAGCTCGCAGAACGACAGGGCGAGAAAGGCCGCAGTGCTCGCCGCGCCCTGCCCCCAACGGGCGAGCCCGTAGGCAAAGACGCCGAGGACGATGCCCGTCTGCAGCAGCGCGAAGAAGGCGATGCGGGCGAGCGAGCGCTTGGAGAAAATTTCCCTGTCCGAGACGGGCGGCCGCGCCATCGTGCCCTCCGTGCGCTCCACGCCGAGGGCGAGCACGGGCAGCGAGTCGGTGATGAGATTGACCCATAAAAGCTGCGTGGAGGTGAGAAAGCCGCACTGCCAGAACACGAGGGAGGCGACGAGCACGCACAGCACTTCGGCGAGATTGGTGGCGAGGAAGAAGGCGATAGTCTTTTTGATGTTGCAGAATACGTTCCTGCCCTCCTCCACCGCCTTCACCATGGTGGAAAAATCGTCGTCCGTGAGCACCATGTCCGCCGCGCTCTTGGTGACGTCGGTGCCCGAGCCCATGGCCACCCCCACGTCGGCGGCGCGGAGGGCGGGCGCGTCGTTCACGCCGTCCCCCGTCATGGCAACGACTTCGCCGCGCTCCTGCAACGCTTTTACGATCTGCGACTTGTGCCCCGGCGAGACGCGGGCGTAGACGGAATATTTTTGGGCGTTCTGCGCGTATTCCGCCCCCATTGCGTCGATTTCCTCCCCCGTGATCACCTCGGAGCGCGCGGCGGCGATGCCGAGGCGGGAGGCGATGGCGAACGCCGTCTCGGGGCTGTCCCCCGTGATCATCACCGTCTTTACGCCCGCGCGGGCGCACGCCTCGACGGCCTCCTTCACGCCTTCCTTGGGCGGGTCGAGCATGGCGGCGAGCCCCAAAAAGGTGAGCCCGCGTTCCTCCTCCCCTTCCCCCTCCGCAAAGGCGAGAACGCGCATGGCGCGCCCTTCCATCTGCCTGCAGCGGGCGAGGATGGCCGCCCTGTCGGCTTCCGTGAGCGGGCGTTCTCCCCCCTCCGTGCCCATCTTGTCGCAGCACTTCAGGAGGATCTCCGCGCCGCCCTTTGCGTACAGGCGGCGGCTGCCCTCCCGCTCCGCGACGACGCTCATGCGCTTGCGCGCCGAGGAGAACGGCGTGCCGCCCACGATGCGGAACTCCCCCCGCGCGCCGCAGCGGTCGGCGTATTCCACGAGGGCGACTTCGGTGGGGTCGCCCACATATCCGCCCGCGCTCCCCTTTACCGTGTGGCAGGCGCGCATACACATCAGAAGCCGCCCCTGAAGCGGCGAATTTGAGTAGCGTTCGTCCGGTTTGGAAAAGTCGGTGGCGATCTCCTCCACCGTCATCCTGTTCTTTGTCAGCGTGCCCGTCTTATCCGAACAGATGACGCTGCAGCTGCCGAGCGACTGCACAGCGGAGAGCTTGCGCATGACGGCGCGGGACTTCGCCATCCGCTGCACCCCCATCGCCAAAATGACGGTGACGACCGCCCCCATCCCCTCGGGAATGGCGGCAACGGCGACGGCGACGGCGTTCATCACATTCTGCAAAAAGCTGACGCGGGCCGCGATGAGCCCGCCCAAAAAGAGCACGGCGGCGACGGCGAGAACGGTCGCCGAAATGACCTTGCCGAGCTTGGCGACCGTCCTGTCGAGGGGGGAGGGCGCCTCCTTCTGCTCCTTCAGAAGCGCCGCGATCTTGCCCATTTCGGTATCCATGCCCGTGGCGACGACGAGGCAGCGCGCCGTGCCGTGCACGCAGAAGGTGGACATGAACGCCGTGTTGGCGCGCTCGGCGAGCGACGGCTTGCTGACGGTGCACTCCCGCTTTTTTACGGGGCGGCTCTCCCCCGTGAGCGAGGATTCGTCGGTGCGGAAGTCCGACGAGGAGAGGATGCGGCAATCGGCGGGGACGCGGTCGCCCTCCGCGAGTTCGATGACGTCGCCGACGACGAGCGTTTCGGCGTCTACGACGAGGATCTTCCCGTCACGCACCACCTTCGCCGTGGAGGACGACAGTTTTTTCAGTTTTTCCAGTGCGGCGTCGGCGCGGTATTGCTGCAAAAAGCCGACGACGGCGTTCAAGAATATGATGAAGAGCAGGATGCCCGTGTCGGCGAGCTCGTTTTTATCGCGGGTCAGGAAGGCGAGCACGGCGGACAGCGCCGCCGCGGCGACGAGGATGAGCGTCATCAGATCTTTGAACTGCGCAAAAAAGAGCATGAGTTTGCTCTTTTTCTTTCCGCTTTTGATAGCGTTTGCGCCGTTTTGCCGCAGCCGCTGCGCCGCCTCGGCGGAAGTCAGCCCGCCGCTGCCGCTGTTCACGCGCGCACAGACCTCTTTGAGAGTTTGTCCGTACTGTTCCATACGGATAGCGTATGAAGCGGGCGCGGGAAATAGAACCGCCCGCGGCCGTGGCCGCGGGCGGGGTGATGTGGCGGGGCGGGGGATTTAGGGCGTACCCCCACCCCTACCCCTCCCCCTTACGCAGGGGGAGGGCAAGAACAAAGAGGGACGGGGGAGAAACCCCTTCAGTCACTACGTGACAGCTCCCCCAATGGGGGGAGCCAAGGGGGTGGGCAAGAACACGCCCCCAAAGGGGGTCAGGCGCCGTAGAGGGCGCGGTAGGCGCGCATCGCGGGAAGATATTCCGCGCCGCCGATCGTGCCGCTCTCCATCGCCTCGATGATGTCCTCCATCGTGACGATGGCGTGTACCTTGACCCCGTATTCCGCATATGCCTCTTCAACCGCCGACTTTTCGCCCGTGCCCTTCTCCTGCCGATCCACGGAAATGATCATGGACGTGACGTTGACCTTGGCCTCCGCGGCGAGCTTGGGCAGGATCTCGCGGAGCGCCTTGCCCGACGTCATGACGTCCTCGATGAGACACACTTCGTCGCCGTCGGTAAGCTGTTCCCCCACGAACATGCCCCCTTCGCCGTGATCCTTGGCCTCCTTTCTGTCGAAGCAGTAGCCGACGTTTACGCCGTGGTTGCTTGCGAGGGCGATCGCCGTGGCGACGGCGAGCGGGATGCCCTTGTAGGCGGGGCCGACGAGCGTCTTTGCCGCGATCTTGTGCTCGAGATAGCACGCGGCGTAGTACTCGCCGAGGCGGGCGATCTGCGCGCCTGTGCGGTATTTGCCCGCGTTGATGAAGTAGGGCGCACGGCGGCCGCTCTTCAACGTGAAATCGCCGAAGAGGAGCACTTGATTTTCTACCATGAAGCGGATGAATTGTTGCTTATATTCGAGCATGCGGGGTTGTTTCTCCTTGATTTTTGCGGTTTTTTGGGGAGCGGACGGAGCCCCACCCCCCCTACCCCCCTCCCGAGGAGGGGGCAAGGGACGGGCGGGGGGTTAGGAGTTCATTTTCAGGGTGCCGGTGAGAGAGGCGACGCGGTCGACGCCGTGGGCATCACACCAGCCGCTTAAGGCCGCAATGATCTTGGGGCAGGCGTGCGTATCGGCAAAATTTTGCGTGCCGACCTGCACCGCGGTCGCCCCCGCCATCAGAAATTCGACGGCGTCCTCCGCGCAGGTGATGCCGCCCATGCCGATGACGGGGATCTTCACCGCCCGCGCGGCCTCGTACACCATGCGCACGGCGATGGGCTTGATACCCGCCCCCGACACCCCGCCCGAGTTGTTGGCGAGGATGGGACGGCGGCGTTCGATATCGATGGCGAGCCCCGTGAACGTATTGACGAGGGAAATCGCGTCTGCGCCGCTCCGTTCCGCCGCCCGCGCGTTGTCCGCAATGCTCTCCGCGTTGGGCGAGAGCTTGACGATGAGCGGGGTATCGGGGCAGCCCGCCTTGGCGATGGCAGTGACCTCGGCGACGTTTTCCGGCCTGATGCCGAACGCCATGCCGCCGCACTTGACGTTGGGGCAGGAGATGTTGAGTTCGATGAAGTCCACAATGCCGTTGAGACGGGCGCACATCTTCCCGTAGTCCTCCGCCGTGCTGCCCGCGACGTTGGCGATGACGCGCGTTTTGGAGCGCAGCCACGCAAGGTCGTTCGCGATGAAGCTCTCCACCCCGGGATTTTGCAGCCCGACGGCGTTGAGAATGACCCCGCGGCTCTCCGCGATGCGGGGCGTGGCGTTGCCGACGCGGGGGGCGGGCGTGAGACCCTTGGTCGCCACGGCGCCGAGGCAGGAGATATTGTAGAGCTCGTTGTATTCGCGCCCGAAGCCGAAGGTGCCCGAGGCGGGAATGATGGGATTTTTCAGTTCGACGCCGCACAGCGTCACGCGAAGATCTGCCATTATAAGTTCACCTCGCCGATCTCGAATACGGGGCCGTCCTTGCAGACGCGGGCGCGGGAGCCGTCCGTCTTTTCGCACACGCAGACGAGGCACGCGCCGACGCCGCAACCCATGCGCTCCTCGAGGGAGACGTAGACGGGGATGTTTTTGCCCGACGTCGCGCTCTTTAAGGCGCGGAGCATGGGCGTGGGGCCGCAGGCGATGACGGCGTCCGGCCGGACTTGCCCGATCTCCTCCATGAACGCCTGCACCGACGTGCCGCGGTAGCCCATGGAGCCGTCGTCCGTGCACAAAACGCACGCCTTGCCCCGCTGCATCTCGTACTGCATGCAGACGGAGGCGCGGTTTCTGAACCCCATGTAGGCAAAAATCTCCTTGTGCGGCGCAAATTCGCGGATGGCGGCAAC
This sequence comes from uncultured Clostridia bacterium, assembly GCA_947629845.1. Classification (GTDB taxonomy): domain Bacteria; phylum Bacillota; class Clostridia; order Christensenellales; family Borkfalkiaceae; genus Gallimonas. The sequence continues at coordinate 164 of CANRFD010000069.1, read as the reverse complement.
GAGGGGAAAGACGCCCGCTCCGCCGCCCACGACGGCGATCCGCCGCTCGCTCTCCTTGAGCGTGAACCCGTTGCCGAGGGGGAGCAAAACCGACAGCGTTTCGCCCGCTTTTACCGTTTCGGCGAGGGTATGCGTTCCCGCTCCCCGCACGCGGTCACACACCG
>CANRFD010000068.1 GCA_947629845.1 uncultured Clostridia bacterium | reverse complement strand
CGCCAAGCGGCGGCGTGCCGCAGGTGCGGCGCCGCGCGGCGCAGCGGGGAGCTTTATGCGGAAAAAACATTTTTTATTGCCCCAAAAATCCGTGCAATTTTGCACAAAAAACGACCCCCGCAGCATGCGGGGAACGCTCACTCAAATGCGTTTTCGAGGTATTCGATTTTGTCGCCGCAGACCGACGCCACGTCAAATCGGACGGACACCTCTTCGCGGACGGCATTGCACCAATACCGCGCAATTTGCCGATACCGTTGCTGTTTTTGCGGCGTGACGGCCTCCATGGGCGACCCGTACGCGTCGCTCGTCCGCGCTTTCACTTCCACGAAGCAGATGTAGTCGTCGGGGCTCATCGCAACGATGTCGGCCTCGCCGAACGGCGTCTTATAGTTCCGTGCGAGAATTTTGTAGCCGTGCCGCTTGAGATACGTCCTTACGTCGCTTTCTGCTGTCCGTCCAAAAATTTTTTTACGAAGGTCTTGCGGTGAATTTCGCATATTCCGTGCTCCCGAATCGCTGTAAAATGTTCTTTTGTGCCATAGCCTGCGTTGCGCTCGAAACCGTAAAACGGATAGCGTTCTGCGTATTTTGCCATCAGCCCGTCCCGATACACCTTGGCGACGATGCTCGCCGCGCCGATCGAAGCGACGAGCGCGTCCCCCTTGACGAGGCTCCTTTGGGGGAAGAGGATATCGAGCTTCATGTTGCCGTCCGTCAATACGAAATCGGGGGCGGGGGAGAGCGCCTCGACGGCACGCTTCATGCCCAGCCGCGTCGCCTGCAGAATGTTGATGTCGTCGATGACGTCCGGCCCCACTTCGGCGATCGCATAGGCGCGGGCGGCCTCCTTGATCTTTTCGGCAAGGTATTCCCGTTTTTTGGGGGAAAGCCGCTTGCTGTCGTCGATGCCGAGGATGCGCTTCTCCTCCTCGAGGGAAAGGATGACGGCGGCGCACACCACGGGGCCGGCCAAGGGGCCTCTGCCCACCTCGTCCACGCCAGCGACTGCGGTATAGCCGCGGGCAAAATATTCCCGCTCCAGCGTCAATTCGTCCATACTTTCCTCTAAATCAGTCCCGCGGCGGAAAGATCGTCCGCGCTGTCCAAGCAAATTTTCCCCAGCCTGCCCTTCCGCAGGTCGTCGATCAGGGCACGCTCCCCCCGTTCGTAATCGAAATCGTTGCCGCGGAGCACGAACCCGCGCCGCGCACACAGCTTTTCCAGCATCTCGAGGGGCGTCCCTCCCTCGATCCCGTAGCGCTCTTTTAGCGACATGGGGTAGGATTTTCCCAATTCTTCGAGAAGTGCAAGGGCGATCTCGTCGAAGTTCAGGATGTCGTCGTTGAGACAGCCCAAATAGGCGAGCCGCCGCGCGAACGTCTGGTTTTCGCAGGAGGGCGGCATGACGCCGGGCGTATCCAAAAGCTCGAAATCGCCGCAGCGCACCCACTGTTTGGCGCGCGTGACGCCCGCCTTGTCGCCGACATTCGCCTTTTTTCCGCCCGCGAGAAGGTTGATGACCGTGCTCTTGCCCGTGTTGGGAATGCCCGCCACGAGGAAGCGGAACGCCCGCGTCGTGCCCTTTTCGCGGTAGCGCGCCGCCTTTTCCGCGACGAGGGCGGACATCGCCTCCTTCAGCGGCCGTGCCGATGCCGGGGCGTTCGCCGCGATTTTTACCGCCGGTTTCGCCCCCTCCTTCAGTTTGGAGAGCAACCTGTCCGCGCCGCCGTCGGCGAGGTCTCCCTTGTTCAGAACGTACAGCACGGGCTTTTGCCCCGCGAGCTCTGCGATGCGGGGATTGTAGGCGGAGGCGGGGGCGCGGGCGTCAAGCACATAGACGACGGCGTCCACGAGCGATAAATTTTCCCCCATCATGCGCATGGCCTTGGCCATGTGTCCGGGGTACCACTGGATAATGTTCACGAAATTTCTTTTCTCCGAAAATAAATTTCCGTGATGGAAATGAGCTTTTATGGGATATCAACCGCATCGTCGCGGTCGCTTATATCAACAAGAAGGCAAAAGTGTTTGCCAAATTGGGTCGTGCAGCGGCGGGAAACCCGCCTCGCACCGCCGATTATAACGTTCACGAAATTTCTTTTCTCCGAAAATAAAATTCCATGCGGCGCAATGTATCTTTGAAAAAAATCGCGCTATTTCAGCAGATCGGGGCGCATTTTTTTGGTGATCTCCAGCGACTTTTCCCGTCTCCATCTGTCGATTTCGGCATGGTTCCCGCTGCGAAGCACCTCGGGCACCGTCAGCCCGCGGTACTCCACGGGGCGGGTGTAGTGCGGGTACTCCAACAGGTTTTCGGAAAAGCTCTCCTGCACCAGACTTTCGGGGGAGAGCACGCCGTTTACATAGCGCGAAATGCAGTCCACGAGCACCATGGCGGGCAATTCGCCGCCCGTAAGCACATAGTCGCCGATGGAGAGCTCCTCGTCGATGAAGAGGTCGATCGCGCGCTGGTCGACGCCCTCGTAGTGGCCGCAGAGCAGAAGCAGCTCCTCCTCTTCCGCGAGCGAGATGACCTTCTCCTGCGTGAGCGTTCTGCCCTTGGGCGAAAGGTAGATGCGCCGCGCGCGGTGCTCGGGGTCGTTGGCCTCGACGGCGCTCCCGATGGGCTGCGCCATCATCACCATGCCCGCGCCCCCGCCGAAGGGGTAGTCGTCGCACTTCAGGTGCTTGTCCTCGGTGTAAGCGCGGATATCGGCGACGTTCAGTTGAACCTTCCCCTCCTTCTGCGCGCGCCCCACGATGCTCTCGTCGAGGGCGGCGAACATCTCGGGGAAGAGCGTCAAAACCGTGATCTTCATTCGAGCACCGCCACTTCGCGGTAGCGTTTTTCGTCGACGACGATCCGCCCCGCCTCCACGTCCACGGAGAGGACGACCCCCTTCACCGCGGGGAACATCACCTCTTTTTCGCCCGTGTCCACGGTGTAAATATCGGTGGCCGCTTGGCGGATATCCGTCAAAACGCCCAAACGCTGTCCGTTTTGCGTATAAATTTCGCTTCCCAAGAGGTCGGCGATATAGTAGCTGCCCTCGGGAAGTTCGGGCGCCTCGTCGCGGGGGACGGTCACTTTTTTCCCGCGGAGGAGCTCGGCGGCATTTCTATCGGGCACGCCGCGGAGGGACAAAAACACGCACCCGTCCCCCACGCGCATGCGGAGCACTCTGTACTCCTCGCCGTCCAAAAATACGCGCTTGTATGCCGAAAAGTCCTCTGCGGCGTCGGTAAACGGCTTGATCTTCAGTTCGCCGCGGATGCCCTGCGGTTTCAGCACTTCGCCGATGATCAGTTCGCGTTCCATCTATTTTGCAAAGAGCGCGTCGACCGCGCGGCGGATGTTCGCCTGCGTGCGCTCCTTCTCCTCCTCGCTGCGGATGACGGCGATGTTCTCCGTCCCCTGATATTTTTCAAACACTTCGAAGTACTTGTTGCGGATCTTCATCTGCTTATCGAGGGTCTCGTAGCGCTCGGTCTCGCCGCGGCGACCCACCCGCTTCATGCTCACCTCGGGCGTGACGTCGAGAAAGACGACGAGGTCGGGGCGCAGAAGCTCCATGGCGGGGCGGTTGAGTTCCTCCACCCACTCGAGCGGGACAAACCCGCCGTTGTACGCAAACGACGAAAAATAATACCTGTCGCAAAGCACGGTCTCCCCCGCTTCGAGGTGGCCGAGCATGCCGCTTGCGGGGTTTTGGATATGGTCGAGCCTATCCGCCGCAAACAGTGCGGCGATGGCGTGTTCGCTTGTCTCGATGCGTCTGCTCATACAGGAGTGCAGGAGTTCGCCGAAGGGCGAATTTGTCGGCTCGTGCGTGGAATAGACGGGAATGCCCTTTTCCGTGAGATATGCGCCGAGGAGACGCATCTGCGTGGACTTCCCGCTGCCGTCCGTGCCCTCGAATACGATGAATTTTCCTTTTGTAGCCATAATGTTATTATAGCAGAAGCAGCCCCGCTTGTCAATGCGGAAAAGTAAGAAAGGCCTCCCTTTTTGGCGGAGGCCTTTCCCCTATGCTTCGATCGCGATCTTGATTTTTTGTCCGCTCGAAAATATCATCTCGATAAAATTGCCGTAAGACAGAAAATGTGATAAACTATAGAATATGGAAATTTCGTCGAAACTGCCGGAGCGGCTGAAAGAACTGATGGAAGAGCGGGACTTGCGCTCGGAGACGCTCGCCCAAGGGGCGGGCATTGCGGGCTCGTCCATCCGCTCGTGGCCGCGGGGCGCGTCCGTTCCCTCGTTTGAGAGCGCCGTGAAACTTGCGGACTTCTTCGGCTGCTCGCTCGACTTTCTCGCGGGGCGCAGCGAAAATTTTGCCGCCGTTGCGCCAAAAACGCTCCCGCCCTTCTATCCGAGATTGCGCGCCGTCATGGCGGAGGCGAGGACGACCCGCTTCCGCGTCGCGAAGGATACGCAGATCAAGGACGCCTTCTTCACAAATTGGGCGCGCGGCGAAAAGCCGCTCCTTGTTACGCTGTGCATTCTTGCCGACTATCTGGACGTTACGCTCGACTATCTCGTGGGCAGGACGGAATATTGAAACGGGGCGGAGTTTGAAAGGCTCCCCCCGTTTTTAGGTTTAGGGCGTACCCCCACCCCTACCCCTCCCCCTTACGCAGGGGGAGGGCAAGAACATGGATGGCAGAGGCGGGATATTCAGACCCGACGTACAATTACGTCCACACAGTATAAATACGTCACCCTGCCCCGTGCGCACGTATTATGCCGCCGAAGCGCGGCACGAGGAGCAAAGCGACGAAGTAACCCCCATAAGGGGCGAAGTAGCCGCCGTTGCCTTTGCGGCGTGTCGAAGGGTGTCCGCATTACAATAAGGTCATGTTTCGACACACAGCCGACCGCGGGTGCGGTCGGCTGTGGCTCAACATGACGTGATTGTGTGGCAGGGTGTCATTTCGAGCGAAGCGAAGCGGAGTCGAGAAATCTCAAAATAAGGTAGAGATGTCTCGACGGAGCTCGACATGACAAATATATGCCGGGGCGGTAGACGAATGGTGCGCGCGGGGCAACATGACGTGATTTGCGGCAGAGCGGTGGTTTAGGGCGTACCCTTACGACCAATTAAATGATGATCCAATTGAACATGAATTTAACGGCGTACATCACGACCACGGCGAAGATCACGAGGAAGTAAATGACGGAAAAGACCGCGCACTTCTTCTTTTCGACGGGTCTCTGTGCGTCGAAAAAGAAGAGGAAGGGGATGCAGAACACCGCATAAAACGACTTGCCGAGCCCCCATTTCGCGCCGAATGCGGTGTAGGAAAGGGCGAGATCGGCCGCGCAGAGGAGGGCGAGCCCGACGGACAAAAACACCGCCATAAACAGCGCTCTTCTGCGGCCGTCGGCGCGCGATTCGAGCGAAGCGACGTTGCCGTACATCTTGCTCTTTGCGTTGGGGAGCACGAACATCCCCTGCTCGACGCGCATGGGCGGGCGTTCGAGCATTTTGTGGCACGCGATGATGAGCGCGAGGAAGAAATAATACAGGATGGAGCGCATGGGAAGCGCCATACGCACTTCGATGACGACTTGCACGACCTTCGTTTGGATGAGACCGTTGAGCACAAACGCCGCGACGACATATCCGATGGGAAAGATCGCGAGCAGGCGGAAGAGCAGGAGCTTTTTGCGGGTGTTTGCCCACTTGGGGCGCAGGCAGAGGAAAAAGCACGTCGCGAGGCAGAGGAACATATCGATAAAGACGTTGAACGACGGGAACTTTTCGAACAGGAAGCCGATCGCAAGATATTGCAAGACCGCCTGCACCGAGCCGAGATCGGAAACGCTCGTGCCGTAGATGCGTATATCGATGACTTGTAAAATGCCGTTGAGCTGTTCGATCAATTCATTCACGTTGGGAAATTCCGCGGCAAACAGATCGAATGCCAGCATCACGATGAAGGAGACGAGGAACATCGCGATGACAAGCATGAATATTTCGAGAATGAAAAACAAGATCGCAAGCAGGGCGTTCCGCATGGTGAGATCGCCGAAGGAATTGCGGTTGAGATTGAGCACGAACGAGATGATCGAGACGAAGTAGAGCGGGATGACGAGGCTGCCGCAGGCGCGCATCACGGCGAGAACGGTACCCCATACGCCTGAAATTTTGAAGAGCGTAAAATCGTAATACAGGTCTAAAATGAGAGACCCGATGTCCTGCGGGGCGGTCACATCACCGAGGATGCGAACGGCGACGTCGAGATAGTGGGAGACGGTGATAAAGGTGGCGAGCTGCGAAATAAAGAAAAAAATCGTGGCGATATACCGCAGCGTCACGTAGCCGTACCGCCTTCCGAATTTATAGGCTATATAACCGTTCATCGTCCTTCTCCTCCGTAAATATTATACGATCCACTCCATGAATGCCTTGAAGGCCGAGGGGACGGCGTACCGCTCCCCGATCTCCGCCGCAGTCGCCCAAGTGTACTGCGGCAGCCGCACGTCTATTTCGGCGAGGCGCCCCGTCATGTGCCATTCCACATGGGTGAACACGTGTTTCGCCGTCTTTTTTTCTATCGGCGAAAGCGTGCCCGCGCCCTCGGGCAAAAAGCCCACGGGCCCGTTGGGGAACTCCCACAGCCCCGCGAGCAGCCCCTTGCCCCGCTTTTTGAGCGCGTATTCCCCGCCGCATTTGAGCACATAGACGTCGAGCTGCTCCACCCGCCGCGCCTTTTTTTTGCTGCGGACGGGGAAGTCCTCCTCCCGCCCCGCGAGGTGGGCGCGGCAAATGTTCTCCCACGGGCACCCGCCGCAGAGCGGCGTTCCGTTGGGCACGCACACGATGGCGCCAAGCTCCATGAGCGCCTCGGTGAACTCCCCCGCCTCGGGGGGATAGACCTCGGCAAGGCGGGCGGCAAAGCCCTTCCGCACGGCGTCCTCGTCGATGTTGCCGCCGTCGGCGAGCAGGCGGGACAGCACGCGCAGCACGTTGCCGTCTACCGCGGGCATGGGTAGCCCCAATGCCACCGAGCAGATGGCGCCCG
>CANRFD010000067.1 GCA_947629845.1 uncultured Clostridia bacterium | reverse complement strand
GCCGTCGGCGTTCTTCTTCTGGCGAAGCATCTCCTCGCCCGCCTGCATGAACGGGATCCCGAGCGATGTCTGAATGATCGCCGCGGACAGACGGTTGCGCTTGAGACGGAGCGCAAGCGTATCGGCGCCCTCGCCATAGACGTAGCAGATGCGATCCCAAAGCGTGTTGTTATCGTGTGCGGAGATGTAGTTTACGACGTTGGTCGGGTTGTACGCCTCCCAGCTGACGTCGGTCGCCGTGCCGATCGCGGTGTTCTTCACGCCGCCGTTGACGCCGAACATGAGCTTTGCGATGTTGTCCGCCTTGGCGCCCGTTGCAAACCCGGTGTCCTTGATGTCGAACACGGAGCCCTTCACGGCGTCGCGGATGACGTCGTTGAACATGGCAACGCCGTTTTCCTTCATGCTGCTGTTCAGGCGTTGGATGTTCGCCAAGATCGCCTGTTGATTGGTAGGCAGGGTGCTTGTGCCGCCCGTCCAGCCTTCGCCGTAGATGAGCGCCTTGGAGTTGGTTTCGTACACCGTATCGGCGATCTTCTCCATCGTCTCGATGTCGTGCAAGCCCATCAGGTCGAAGCGGAAGCCGTCGAGGTTGTATTCGTTCTGCCAATAGTGGATGGAGTCCACCATGTACTTTTGGAACATGTAGCGGTCGGAGGCGGTCTCGTTGCCGCAGCCCGAACCGTTGGAAGGCGTGCCGTTTGCGTTGAAACGATAGTAGTAGTAAGGCACGATCTTGTTGAAGTTGCTATCCAGCCCGCTGGTGTGGTTGTAGACGACGTCCATGATGACGCCGATGCCCGCATTGTGCAGCGCCTGCACCATCTGCTTGTATTCCTTCACGCGGACGGCGCCGTCGGCAGGATCGGTGGAATAGCTCCCCTCCGGCACGTTGTAGTTCTTGGGATCGTAGCCCCAGTTGAAATCTTCGCACGTCGTTTCGTCGACCGTGGCATAGTCGAACGACGGCAGAAGGTGCACGTGCGTGATGCCGAGCTGCTTTAAGTAGTCGATCCCGACGGGAATACCGTTCTCCGTGAGCCCCGTTTCGGTGAAGGCAAGGTATTTGCCCTTATACTTGGAGCCCGCGATCTTGTTGGAGAAGTCGCGTACGTGCACTTCCCAGATCTCCGCGTCGGTGTAATTGGTGTAGTTTTGGGGCGAGAAGGGCTCCGTCGTCCAACCGTCGGGATCCGTCGTATCAAGGTCGAGGATCATGCCGCGGTTGCCGTTGACGCCCGCCGAAACGGCGTACGGGTCGACCGCTTCGCGCATGCCCGACGAGTTGTACACGGTGTAGGTGTAATATTTGCCCGAGAGATTGCCTTCGGCCTCGTAGCTCCAAACGCCCTTTTCGCCGCGCACCATCATATAGGAGCTCTCCGTGCCGCCCGTTGCGCCGTCGGCATAGATGTTGAGCGTAACGCGCGTGCTGGTGGGCGCCCAGAGGCGGAAGATGGTCTTATCCGCCGCGATCTCCACGCCGAGCGGGCCGTCGTAGTTAAATTCCGCGCCGAACTCCTCGCTCGAGAAGTAGGTGAACGGAACGACGGTGACGGGGTCGCCGAAGCCCGTCACGGTCAGCGTGTACTGCGTTCCGAGCGAGAGTTCCTTCGTCGTGGTGATAACAAAGGAATCCGCGCCCTTCTTTTCGACGTTGCCGATCTTTTGGATGAGCCCGATGCCGTCGGTGAGCTTTACGTTTTCCGCCGTCGCCGTGAACGAGTCGCTGAGCGTCACCTTGATGGTGTTCTTCGTCTGCATGTCCGCCATCATGACATATTTCATGCGCGTCAATGTCTTCCCTCCGTCATTGCTGATGTAGTTGTTCGGGTCGCCCGCCTTGGTGTAGACGACCGTCTCGCGTTCGGAGATCGAGACGCGGCGGTCGGAGTCGGTGCCGTCCTTCGTCACGCCGTCCCACGTCGTGCTCCCCGGTTCGCAGTTCAGACGGATGATGTAGCCGACCTCGGAGATGCCCGCGGGGAAGTTGATCACCATCTTCGCCCCGTATTCGCATTCGTGCAGCAGCTGCCCGCCCATGCCGTCGGGAGAGCCGTCCCACCACACCCAAACGTCCGTATTTGCGTAGCCGCCCGGATTGTTGTAGTAGATGGTCAGCTGGTTCATGCCGTCCTCGAGCGGAAGCGTGTACTCGCTCCCCTCGCTGCCGCCGCCCTGCTCGCCGCCGCCCTGCTCGCCGCAGGCGCAGAACATGAACACGACCGCCATCAGCGTAGCAAACAGCGCCGGTAATCGCTTCTTCATAGTTTTCCCTCCTTGTTTTGTTTATTTTCTTCCGCTTTCCACTGCAAGCCCGTACAGCGTTCTCTGCACGGCAGCGGAAAGATCGCTTCCCAAAAACCGCAGCGACCAATTGTTCGAAGAGACGACGGACGGCGCATTCATCCGCCCCTCCGCGCCCATGAACAGGATGTCCTGCATGGGGAGAATGACGGTATCCGCCTTGCTCGCATACAGCAGGCGGATGATGGTGCGGCAGATCGCCCTGTCCGACTTCCCGCGGAGCATGACGCCCGCCCGCAGGCACTCCGAACGCAGATCGGCGAGCATACGTTCGCGCTCGACGCCCTGCATGCCCGAGATGCGCGTCATCAGCGTCTCGTTGTCGTGCGTGCCCGTGTAGGCGACGAAATTGCTCGTATAGTTGGAAGGTTTGTGCTCGTTGTAGGGGTCGCCGTCGAAGGCGTGCTGCAGGATCTTCATGCCGGGATAGCCCGTCTGCGTGACGACGGCGCGCACCTCGTCGGTGACGACGCCCAAATCCTCCGCCACGATCCTGCTCTGCTCGAACCCGCGGAAGAGCTCGGCGCCCGGGCCCCTTCGCCACTCCCCTACGCGCGCGTCCGTCACCTCTGCGGGAATGCAATAGTAGCGGACAAACCCGATGAAGTGGTCGATGCGCAAAATGTCATACAGCGCAAGGCCGTTGCGGATGCGGCTGCGCCACCAGACGTATTCATTCTGTTTCATCTTCTCCCAATCATAGACGGGGTTCCCCCAGAGCTGCCCGGTGGCAGAAAATGCGTCGGGGGGAACGCCTGCCTGGGCAGCCGGGGAACCGTCGTCGTTCAGGAGAAACAGCGCGTTGCCGTATTTCCACGTCTCAACGCTGTCCCACGCGACATAGAACGGGATATCTCCCATGATCTCGATGCCGCGATCGTTGGCATAGTCTTTTAATTTTTTCCACTGGAGCAGGAAAAAGAACTGCGTAAACTGGTGGTAGAGAACTTCTTCCGCGTGCTCGGCCGCAAACTGTGCAACGCGTGCCTCGTCATAGACGGAATCTTCCCCCCACTGCTCGAAGGACGCGCCGCCGTGCATCTCTTTCAGTGCCATGAAAATGGCATACTCGCGATAGCGCTCGTCCCTGCAGAATACCTTGAAGTCCGGCCGCTCGCAATCGAAGCGGTGGAACGCCTTCTTGAGAACCGTCCCGCGGAGGCGGTAGAGCTTGCCGTAGTCCACGCGGCGGGGGTCGCTCCCCCAGTCGAGAAAGGCATACTCTTCCTTGCGCAGCAATCCGTCCTTGGCGAGGAAGTCAAGGTCGATAAAATAAGGATTCAGGGCCTGCGCCCCGTTGGATTGATACGGGCTGTCTCCAAAGGAGGTAGGCTGCAGCGGAAGCACCTGCCACACCTTACAGCCCGCACCCTTGAGAAAGTCGACAAAACGATAAGCTGCCCTGCCGAAGGTGCCGATCCCGTAAGGAGAAGGCAGGGAGGAAATCGGCATCAATACGCCGGCTTTTTTCATCAAACGCCTCCGTTTTTTCGAAATCTGAAATTATCATATCACAAATTGTTAAATTTGGCAAGCGTTTTTTCGAAAAATGTAAAAATTTTTTAATAACGTGAAATAAGATATCTTTTTTCGAAACTTTTAAGTTCTTTTTTCGAAAATATTCATAAAACTATTGACAGGTATCAATTTGCGTTATATAATATGGTTAACGATATATGGTATTACACAGGCGGGGGTTCCATCATGACGCTTACCGATATTGCCAAACAGCTCAATCTCTCCGTTCCCACGGTGTCCAAGGCGCTCAACGGTTCCATGGAGATCGCGGAAGAAACAAAAAAACGCGTATGCGAATATGCGCAGTCCGTCGGGTACCAGTCCCGCAAGTCGGTCGCCATCATCGGCCGCATCGCCATCCTCTGGGGCAGGCAGCCCCGCGCGGGCGAACCGCTCTCCGAGATCGCACAGGCCTTCCGCGATCAGGCGCAGGCCATGCGCTACGTCGTGGAGTCGGACATCATGGACGTCGGCTTCGATCTCAACGACTATCTCGCGTCCAACCACTTCCTCGGCGCGCTCCTGCTCGACATCAACTACCGCTCCCCCATCTACTCGCAGCTGACGGGCACCAAGTACCCCATCGTCCTCGTAGATAACTATATTGTGGGGCATCCTCTCATTTCCGCCGTCGGCAGCGACAATATCCATGCCGTGGAAGAGGCGGTGGACTATCTCGTCAAGCTCGGGCACGGCCGCATCGCCTTTCTCGGCGGCGAACTGCAATCGCGCGTCGGGACGGAGCGCCTCGCGGGGTACATTCTCGGGCTCGCCAAAAACGGCATCGAGTACAGGCACGACATCACCTATTTCGGGGACTATTCCCTCCGTTCGGGCGAGGAGGCCGCGGATTATTACCTCGACGGCGAAAAGAATTTCACCGCGATCATCTGCGCGTCCGATCTCATGGCGCACGGGTTTATCCGCCGCATCTCCCGCGCGGGAAAGCGCATCCCCGAGGACATCTCCGTCATCGGCTACGACGACATTCCCATCGATCCCGACATCCAGCTCACGACCATCCGCCAGGACTTCGAACGGACGGGCGTGCTCGGATTTCAGGCGCTTGAGATGCTCATCCGCGGCCTGCCCTCCCAGCGCGCCATGGTGGGCTACAAGCTCATCTCCCGCGGAACGACGGCCGAACCCTCCTCCGCCCAGACCGCAGAATAGCCCCCATCTCCCCCATTTCAGCCAAACGAACAGCGCCGCCTGCAAATGCAGGCGGCGCCTCTTTCTGCCGGTCAAAGCAGCGACAATATGATGTTGTATACCTCTTTCAGATCGGCGGCGCACCAATCGGGGGCGGGTGCACGGTCGTACCGCCCCGATTGCTCGGTCTGCAGATAGACGCAGCGCATCCCCGCGCCGTGCGCACCGCCGACGTCGTCGCGCAGATCGTTCCCGACGTACACGCAGGAGCGCGCGTCCAGCCCGAAGCGCGCAAACCCGCACGCGAAAAACTCCCGCGAGGGCTTCTTCCACCCCGCCTCCGATGAGGGCAGCACGCCGCAAAAGGCGTTCTCCAGCCCGAGAAGGCGCAGCTCGTCCCGCGTAAAGCACGCCTGCGCATTGGAGAAGAGGTAGGTGCGCACGCCGCGCTCCTTCAGTCCCCGCAGAAGCTCCGCGGCATACGGGAAGAGCCGCAGCCGCCGCCGCGACAGGGTGCGGAAGGTGCGGGCGAACGCCGCCGCGTCCCCCTTTGGCCCCGTCATGCGGGCAAAGACGCCCAAAAGGTCGATCTCCCCGCCCGCCGGCAGTTCCGCCTCCGCCTGTGCGCAGAGCGAAAGATAGTTCTCCCGCGTGGCGTTTTTGCCGCCGATGCGAGCGACCTCCTCCCAAAAGGCGGGCGAGGCCTCGTCGGTCTCGATGTCGGCAAGCGTTCCGTATAAATCGAATAAAACGTCCATTCTCCCCTCCGCACGCGTCCGATGCATATATATTGTATCATATCCGCACGAAAAGCACAACCGCCGCACCCCTTCCCCCAAAAAAATATTGTCAAATCCTTGCATTCTTTCGGGCAAACTGTTATAATGTCAAGTGGCGCGAGGTGCTTGCGGGGCATCGCTGCGGCATCGGGCGCCGTTCTTGTTTATATATGCAAAAATATACGCATAAGAGGACAAAACCATGATAGACTTATTCGAAAAAACAGAAAAAGAACACAACTACGACGTAGCGCGTGCGGCAAACATCTACCCCTACTTCCACGAGCTCACCTCGGGGCAGAACACCGTGGTGCAGATGGAGGGCCGCCGCACCATCATGATCGGCTCCAACAACTATTTGGGGCTGACTTCTGACCCCGAAGTCATCGAGGCGGGCATCGAGGGGCTGAAAAAATACGGCTCCGGCTGCTCTGGCTCCCGCTTTTTGAACGGCACGCTCGATATTCACAAGAAACTCGAACAGGAACTCGCCGAATTTTTGGGGAAAGAGGCGGTGATGACCTTCTCCACGGGCTTCCAGAGCAACCTCGGCATCATCTCCGCCATCGTCGGCATGCACGACTACGTCATCTGCGATAAGGAAAACCACGCCTCCATCTACGACGGCTGCCGCTTGAGCTACGGCAAGATGGCCCGCTACAACCACGCCGACATGGCCGACCTTGAAAGGATCCTGCAGTCGGTGCCCGAAGATCGCGGGGCGCTCATCGTGACGGACGGCGTGTTCAGCATGAGCGGCGACATCTGCAACCTGCCCGAGATCGTCCGCCTCGCAAGAAAATACGGCGCCCGCATCATGGTGGACGACGCCCACGGCTTGGGCGTCCTCGGCGCCCACGGCAGGGGCACTGCCGAGCACTTCGGCCTCGAAAACGAGGTGGATATCTACATGGGCACCTTCTCCAAGTCGCTCGCAAGCCTCGGCGGCTACATGGCGTCGACGGCACGCGTCATCGACTTCGTCAAGCACACCTCCCGCCCCTACATCTTCAGCGCAAGCATCACCCCCGCCTCCGTGCAGAGCGCAAGAAAGGCGCTGGAAATTTTGAAGCGCGAACCCGAGCGCGTCCGCAAGCTCAACGAGATCGGCGACTATATGCGCAAAAAGCTCGACGAAGCGAACATCAAGTATATCCCGAGCACCACCCCCATCGTCTCCATTTATACCTACGAGGACGCGACGGCGTTCACCGCCTGCAAACTTTTGTTGGAGCGCGGCGTGTACGTCAACCCCGTCATCACCCCCGCGACGCCCGTCGGCAAGGCGCTCATCCGCACGAGCTATTCGGCGACGCACAGGCACGAGGAGATCGACGAGGCCGTCGAGAAGATCAAGGAAGTCTGGAAAATCTTGGGCATTCAGTAAAGAATTAAATTTGGTAAAGATTGTGAATTGCGCCCTGCCTTACGGCAGGGCGCTCTTTTGTGCCCGCCCCGCCCTTGGCTCCCCCTTTGGGGGAGCTGTCACGAAGTGACTGAAGGGGTTCTTCGCTGTGCGCCGTAAATCACCTCTCTCTGCATAGAAAAAAGGCACCCGGGGTGCCTTTTTTCGTAAATCGCGGCTGTTATTCGATGTCGATGAACGTTGCTTCGGGGAGTTTCTTGGGCTGCTCCTTGGGAACCGTCAGGCTCAGAATGCCGTTGTTGTACTTCGCCTTGATCTGCTCCTTGGTGATGTCCCCCACATAGTAACTTCTCGATGTGCTCTCGCGGATCTCGCGGCGGAGGTACTTTTTGCCCTCCTCCTCTTTTTGGTGCTTCTCCGCGCTGACGGTGAGATAGCCGTTATCGAGCGACACCTTGATCTCGTC
>CANRFD010000066.1 GCA_947629845.1 uncultured Clostridia bacterium | reverse complement strand
GGGAGTAGTTCAATGGTAGAGCAACGGTCTCCAAAACCGTCTGTTGCGTGTTCGAGTCGCGTCTCCCCTGCCAAAACAGCCGCAACGTATCTGTTGCGGCTGTTTTGGCAGGGGAAGAATAAGAGCGAAAAAATTCAAGGAAGAAAGGTATTTTGGGCGGATTAAAGCAAGTTATTCTCTATACCGACGGCGCATGTTCGGGCAATCCGGGCGCAGGCGGCTGGGGCGCGATCCTTACATACGGGGAACACAGCCGCGAATATTCGGGCGGCGAGCGGGAGACGACCAACAACCGCATGGAGCTCACGGCGATCATCGAGGGGCTCTCGCGTCTCAAATATCCCTGCAGGGTGGAGGTCTACAGCGATTCCGCCTATGCCGTGAACGCCTTCAACGAGGGGTGGGTCGAAGCGTGGCGCGCCAGCGGTTGGAGGAAGGCGGACGGCAAGCCCGTGCTCAATGCGGAACTGTGGATGCGGTTAGACGAGCTCACGCACGAGCACACGGTGACGTTTCATAAGGTGAAGGGGCATGCGGACGACGAGCGCAACAACCGCTGCGATAAGCTCGCGCGCGACGCGATCGCTGCATTGGGCAGGCAAGATCCGCAGTAGAACTTATAAAAAAGTGACAGAGTGTATATAATAAATAGGAAAACGGTCGGTGGGTGAACATGGCAACGGAGAAGGAAGAACATAAGAACGGACGTTCCGCCGCTTCGTGCGCGTTGCACATAGCCGGCGTAGTGTTCGGTTCGGTGATTTTCGAGGTATTCTTTGTTCTCTGCCTGCGCTTTTTCTCCGAAAGCTGGAGCGCGCCGCTTTGGTTTACGCTGCTCGTCCTCGGCAGCGTTCTCAATGCCGCCGTGCTGGCGGCCGACCTCGTCTTTTACTATCTCGATAAACAGGTGATCTATAAATTCTGCATTACGGTGTACATTGTCGCCGTATTTTTTGCTATTTTGCTCTACATTTTGCTCGTGACGGGCTTTTTCGAGATCATGAGCGACGAGGAGCGTTTCGAAGAATTTCTCGCCCGCTCGGGGTGGATGTACGTCCTGTTTGTGCTGCTCCAGTTTCTGCAGGTCGTCATCTTGCCCATCCCGAGCACCGTCACCGTCGTCGCGGGCGCGGCGCTGTTCAACCCGCTGTGGGGGAGCCTATTGAGCCTGCTCGGCATCGTGCTCGGTTCGCTCGTCGCCTTCCTGATCGGCAGGTTCGCGGGCCAGCGGGTCGTCGCATGGCTCATCGGTAAAGATACGCTCGAAAAATGGATGAAGAAGATCAAGGGCAAGGATAAACTTCTCCTGTCCGCCATGTTTTTGCTGCCCGTGTTCCCCGACGACGTCCTCTGTTTCGTTGCTGGGCTCTCCTCCATGTCGCTGTGGCTGTTTTTGGCGGTCATTCTCGTCTCGCGCGTGCTCGCGATCTTCACCACCAGCTATTCCATTACGCTCATCCCCTTCAATACTTGGTGGGGGATACTCACATGGGTCGTGCTCGGGATCGCCGTCGTCATCCTCTTCGTCGTGCTCTACAGGAAGTCTGATGCCATCCTCGGCTGGTTCGCCCGCAAATTCCACAGGGAGACGCGGGTGGAGGAGAAGCCCGCCAAGGACGAGTTCACCTTGGAAGTCGTCGACCCCGACGGAAGCGTCGTCACAAAGGGCGTAAAGCGGAAGGGAACGGACGAGCCGCCGCCCAAAGACGGGTAAACGCCGCCTCTCCCCGTACCCTGCGGCGGAGGGCGCAACCTCGTACAAAGCGCGTCCGCGAAACATTCCCGCCCCGCCGCCTTTCCGCGCGGAAAAACTTCGGCCGGAGACCGCTACCCATCGGCAATGCCGGTGGATATTTCTTAAAATCGGCAACTTTTTCCGTTCACGGCCTTGCCTTTTGCCTTATATTTGTGTATAATGGTATTTGGTAGAAATTGGTGCTTAACGAGGTAACAATGGATAGGATCAAACATTTGAGAGAGAGAAAGGAGGCGCTCGCCGGTGCGGGGAAGGAGATCCGCGCCGAAATTGCCGCCCTGTGCGACGACGAGAGTTTCGTCGAACTTGCGGCATTCAGCTATTCCAAAGATGCGTTTTACGGAGAGGACGCCCGCGGTGAAGGTGTGGTAACGGGTTTTGCCACCATCGGCGGGTATCCTTTTTATATTGTAGCGCAAAATTTTGCGGCTTCCTACGGCGGGCTCTCCAAGGCCAACTGCGAAAAGATCGCCAAGACGCTGAACGCCGCCGAAAAGAACCAAACGCCCGTCGTGTATCTTCTGCATTCGCAGGGCGTGCGCGTGGGGGAGGGTGTCGACGTGCTCGAGGGCATCTCCGGGCTCCTGTTAAAGGCGACGCAGCTCAAGGGCACGGTGCTGCAATTTGCGCTGCTTCTCGGCGAAGTTTACGGCTCCGCTGCGGCGCTTGCCTCCGTCTGCGACGTCGTTTTGTTTGAAGAAAACGCGGCGCTCTGCGTCAATTCGCCCCTCGTGCTCTCCGCCAAGGCGGGCAAGAACATGAAGGCGGTCGAAGTCGGCGGCCACAGGGCGCTCGGCAACGCGCTGCTCCCCGCGATCCCCGTCTCGGGCACGAAGGAAGCGGCGAGCGTCATCATGCAGATCTCCGACCTTGTCAACATCGCGGTGGAGGAGGCCGAACTGAACGAGCCCGCCCCCGCGCTCAACAACGGGGTCACGGCGGAAGCGATCGCGGGGATCGTCGAAAAGGGCGTCGAGCTCGGCGCCGAAAGCTGCCCCGAGGTCAAAACGGTGCTCGGCCGCCTCGGCGGCATCTCGGTCGCCGCAGTCATCTTCGACGGGGTGAAGCTCAACGAGCACAACGTCAAAAAGATCAAAAATTTTGCGGAATTTGCCTGCTGCTACGGCCTTCCGCTCGTTACCTTTGTCGATTGTCTCGGCGTCGATCCCACGCTTGCCGTCAACAACAGCGCGGTGCTCAAGGAGATCGGCGAATATCTCTCCATTCTCGACGCCATCGATACGGCGAAAATTTCCGTCGTCACGGGCAAGGCGGTGGGGCTCGGGTACAGCCTCTTCGCCGCGAAGTCGGTCGGTTTCGACTATTCGTACGCGCTCGCGACCGCCTCGATCGCCCTGTTCGAGGATACGGTGGGCGCCGAGATCGAGTACGCAAACGATACAAGGGCAGATCGGCAAAAACTTGCCGCGCTGTACGCCGAGGAAAACGCCGACCCCGTCAATGCGGCGAAGGGCGGCTATCTCGACAATATCATCGAACCGCAATTCATCAAACAATATCTCGTGGCGTCGCTGCAGACGCTCATCCGCTGAGGTGGCATATGGATCTGCTCGACAGTTGGTTCAAATTCAATGTGGGCGAGGGGGCGTTCTACGCGGTATTCGGCTTCGTGTTCGTCTTTCTCGGGATCGCGCTGCTCATTCTCTTCTTCATGCTTCTCGGCATGATCATGAAGCGGGTCAATGCGCGTGCGGAAAAAAAGCGCGCCCCGCGGCAGCCCGCAGCGACGTCGGCGGAGGCTCCCGCCCGAGACGAGGAGCTCTCCCCCGAAGTTCTCGCCGTCATCACGGCGGCGATCGCCGCCTATTACGAGGGCGAACAGGTCAAGTGCGATTTCGTTGTGAGACGGATCAAGAGGATATAAGAAAATCATTGAGAGGAAAACATCATGCGTAATTTCATCATCACAGTCAACGGAAAACAATATGAAGTAGGGGTCGAAGAGGTCGGCGGCAGCGTGAGCGCAAGCCCCGCCGTCGCAGCGGCGCCCGCAGCCGCACCCGCCGCAAAGTCGGCTCCCGCGGCGAGCGGAAAGGGTCAAAAGGTCACGTCTCCCTTCCCCGGGCTCATCAAGCGTCTGCTCGTGGACGAGGGCGCGAGCGTAAAAAAGGATCAGCCCATCCTCGTCCTCGAGGCAATGAAGATGGACAACGACATCACCGCCCCCTGCGACGGCGTCGTCTCTTTCAACGTACAGAAGGGCGCCAACGTGGAGTCGGACGCCGTCCTTGCATTCATCGGCTGATCGGAGAGGGGTATGCAGAATAATTTACTCATTGACATCGGAGGGATCTTCTCCAACCTGTGGGACTCGATGGGGATCTCGCAGGGGGGATGGCAGAACTACGTCATGCTCGCCATCTCCTTTGTGCTGATGTTTCTCGCCATCGTGAAGAAGTTCGAGCCGATGCTGCTCCTTCCCATTGCGTTCGGAATGTTCCTTATCAATCTCCCCGGGGCGGAGCCCATTCTTTGGGGCTCGCATGCGCCCGATACTTCGCTCTCACTCGGGGTCGACGGTTCGATGGAGAATGTCGCTGCCTACGCCGATGCGGCGGGCAACGTCATTTATGTGCGCGCCGGCTATATCGCGGACGGACTTGTGTCCTATTATCAGAACTTCCAAGCGCTGCAGAGCGGCGTCGTCTCCACCATGAACGCGGCAGACTTCAACGCCCTCTACACCCTGCAGGGCTTTATTCAGGGAACGGTATCCGAGGGCGTCACGACGTTCACAAACAGCGCGCTCATCATGAGCGAAGCGTACGACGACGTCGTCAACCGCGGCCTCTTATGGTATCTCTACTACGGCGTGGATAAGGTCATCTACCCGCCGCTCATCTTCCTCGGCATCGGCGCCATGACGGATTTCGGCCCGCTCATCGCCAACCCCAAGAGCATGCTCATCGGCGCCGCGGCGCAGCTCGGCATCTTCGTCGCGCTCTTCGGCGGCATCCTCCTCGGCTTCAGCGGGGCGGAAGCGGCGGCCATCGCCATCATCGGCGGTGCGGACGGTCCCACGGCCATCTACGTCTCCAAGATGCTTGCCGAAAATCTCGTGCCCATCATCGCCATCGCGGCGTATTCGTACATGGCGCTCATCCCCGTCATCCAGAAGCCGATCATGCGGCTCTTGACGACCAAGAAGGAGCGCATGATCCGCATGAAGCCGCTCCGTCAGGTCTCCAAGGTGGAGAAGATCATCTTCCCCGTCGCGGTCACGCTTGTCGTCGGCCTGCTGCTGCCAGACGCCATCCCGCTCCTCGGCATGCTCATGCTCGGGAACCTGTTCCGCGAGTCGGGCGTCGTCGAGCGTCTCTCGTCTCAGGCGCAGAACGGGCTCATGAACACCATCACCGTATTCCTCGGCATCGCCGTGGGCTGCAAGGCGAAGGGGGACATCTTCCTTACGACGAGCACGCTCAGCATCATTCTCATCGGCGTCGTGGCGTTCTATCTCGGCACCATCGGCGGCCTTCTCATGGCGAAGCTCATGTGCAAGCTCACGCACGGGCAGATCAACCCGCTCATCGGCTCTGCGGGCGTGTCCGCGGTGCCCATGGCGGCGCGTATCTCCGAGGACGTCGGCAGAGAGGCCGATCCGTCCAACCACCTTCTCATGCACGCGATGGGGCCCAATGTCGCGGGCGTCATCGGCTCGGCGCTTGCCGCCGGTATACTGCTGTCCATTCCTTGGTAACGGAGGAGTATCATAATGTCGAAAAAAGTAATGATCATGGATACGATCCTGCGGGATGCGCACCAGTCGCACGCCGCAACGCGCATGCGCACGGAGCAGATGCTTCCCGTGCTCGAACAGCTCGACGAGGTCGGCTACTACTCCTTGGAGGGCTGGGGCGGCGCCACATTCGATACGTGCATGCGCTTTTTGAACGAAGACCCTTGGGAACGCCTCCGCACGCTGCGGAAGTATCTCAAAAAGACGCCCATCCAGATGCTTCTCCGCGGGCAAAATCTGCTCGGCTACCGCAATTATGCCGACGATCTTGTCGATAAAATGGTGGAAAAGTGCTTCGAGAACGGCGTCGGCGTCATCCGCGTGTTCGATGCGCTCAACGACCCCCGCAACATCGAGGCGTCGATGAAGGCGATCAAAAAATACGGCGGGCAGTTGCACGCCCAGGATCCCGTCCGCGGCATATGCGAGGCGGCGATCTCCTACACGTCGGGCCCCGTCTATACGCTCGATTACTTCGTCTCCCTCGCCAAAACGTACGAGGGCATGGGGGCGGACAACATCTGCATCAAGGACATGGCGAACCTTCTCCTGCCGTTTCAGGCGTACGACCTCGTCTCGGCGCTCAGGCAGGCGCTCCGTCCCGAAACGAAGATCCACCTGCACACCCATAACACGACGGGCACGGGCGACATGGTCAACCTGATGGCCATTCTCGCCGGGGTAGACATCGTCGATACGGCGCTCTCTCCGCTCGGCAACGGCACGTCGCAGCCCGCCACGGAGCCGCTCGTCGCCACGCTCGCCGGCACCGATTACGATACGGGCATCGACCTGAACAAGCTCATCCCCATCGCAAACCACTTCAAAAAGGTCGCCGCCGAGCTCGAAAAGGAGGGCTCGCTCAACCCCAAAGTCCGTCAGGTGGACGTCAACACGCTCATCTATCAGGTGCCGGGCGGCATGCTCTCCAATCTCATGAACCAGCTCAAAAAGGCGGGCAAGGAGGACAAATTGCAGGAAGTTCTTGCGGAAGTCCCCAACGTCCGCAGGGATTGCGGCTACCCACCGCTCGTCACGCCCTCGTCGCAGATCGTCGGCACGCAGGCGGTGATGAACGTCATCACGGGCGAACGCTACAAGATGGTGCCCAAGGAGACGCACGACCTGTTCGCCGGCAAATACGGCAAGGTGCCCATGCCGATCGACGAAGAAGCGGCGGCAAAGGTGCTGAAAGGGGAGAAGCCCATCACATACCGCCCCGCAGACGACCTCGAACCCGAGTACGAAAAGCTCAAAGAGGAGCTCAAGGATAAGGGGTACTATATGCGGGAGGAGGACGTCTTATCCTACGCGTCCTTCCCCGAAGTCGCCGAAAATTTCTTCAAGTGGCGCAAGGCAAAGGATGCCGGCGTCGATTCCGACCTCGCCAAGACGGGCGTCTACCCCGTATAAGCGGCAAGGCGGGCGCGCGGGAACGGCTCCCGCGCCGTTAAGATATGAAAAAGGTGATCGTCATCGGCGGAGGCGCCTCCGGGCTCATGGCGGCGTACGCCGCGGCCGAACGGGGCAACGACGTCACGCTCGTCGAGAAGAACGAAAAACTCGGCAAAAAGATCTATATCACGGGAAAGGGTCGCTGCAATCTCACCAACGACTGCGCACCCGACGACTTTTTGCGCAACGTCGTCCGCGGCGGCAAGTTCCTGACGGGCGCCGTCTACGCCTTTTCTCCCGCCGACGTCATGCAGTTCATGGAGCGCAACGGATTGCAGCTGAAGGTGGAACGGGGCAACCGCGTCTTTCCCGCGAGCGACCACGCAAGCGACGTCACACGAACGCTCGAACGCGCCTGTCTCGCCGCCGGAGTGCAAATTTTGCTGAACACCGCAGTCACCCGCCTCGAACCCTTGTCCAACAACTTGCCCCCAACCGCGGATAACCCCAACAACTTGCCGCTTTCCGCATCAGATACCGACAACTTGCCGTTTTCCGCATCAGATACCGACAACTTGCCGCTTTCCGCATCAGATACCGACAAATTATTTCCCCTTGCGGAAAACTCCAACAACTTGCCGCTTTCCGCATCAGATACCGACAAATTGCCGCTTTCCGCATCAGATACCGACAACTTGCCGCTTTCCGCATCAGATACCGACAAATTGCCGCTTTCCGCATCGG
>CANRFD010000065.1 GCA_947629845.1 uncultured Clostridia bacterium | reverse complement strand
CGACATTCTCGGCATCTATCCCGTCGGCGCCTCTCATCCCGTCCGCGTCGACTTTTTCGGCGACGAAGTGGAGGCCATCAAGCCCTACGACGAGGTGACGGGGGAACGCTACCCGCAAATCGCCTTCATCGACATCATCGCCGCGACCGACGCCTGTCTCTCGGCGGGTGACGAAGAAACCCTCGCCGCCGCCCTTGAAAAAGAGGTCTCCGCCGCCCCCGTCTCCGTCCGCGAACGCCTCCGCACCCTCAAAGAGAGCCTCGAAACCGAACATTACCGCTCGGACTACATTCTCCCCCTCTTAAAGGGCAGCACGGAGCCCCGCGCCCTCTTCGGCGACGCTCTCATCATCTTCGACGAGAGCAAACTCATCGCCGATAAACTCGACGGGCTGTACCGCGAGCACGAGCAGCGCTTCCGCGAACTTTTCGGGGCGGGCGAGGCGATGGAATTTTCCGTGCGGCAATATGTTCCCCGCGCGAACATCTCTGATTTCAACGGCTGCCGCACCCTCGCACTCCAAACTTTCGCGGGCACGGTAGGCTTTTTCAACCCCTTGAGCATGTTCAATTTGAACGCGCCGCCCATCCGCCGCTATCTCAACTCCCTGCCCGACCTCGCCGCCGACATCCGCGTGTGGAAAAAGACGGGCTACCGCGTCATGCTCTGGTGCGGCACGCCCGAGCGCGCCCGGCGCATGGAGGAGGAACTCGGCGAGGAGAACATCTTCTGTTCCTCCCTCCCGCCCGCCATCGAGGCGTTTACGGGCGTCTCCGCCCTCGGCGACGCGCTCGAACACGGCTTTCTTCTGCATGAATGCAAACTCGCCGTCGTCGGCACGGGCGATCTCTTCACCAAGGTGCCCAAAGAGAGGCGCATCAAGAAGCGGAGAGGGGACTTTTTCGTCGCGCCCGAGGTGGGGGACTACGCCGTGCACGAAAGTTACGGCGTCGGGCGCATCACGGGCACCAAAAAAATCGAGACGACGGACGGCACCAAGGAGTATATCGCCCTCGAATACAAGGACGGCGACACCCTCTACGTCCCCGTCGAGCAGATGGACATCTTGTCCAAATACATGGGCGGGGACAACCCGACCCTCTCCAAGATCGGCGGCGGCGAATTCGAGCGCGTCAAGGCCCGCGTCCGCGCCTCCTTAAAGAAGATGGCGTTCGACCTCAAAGCGCTCTATGCCGAACGCCGGGAGCGCCGCGGCTACGTCTTTCCCGACTACCGCGAGGAGATGGACGAGTTCGAGGCCGCCTTCCCCTACGAAGATACCCCCGACCAGCGCGTCTCCTTCGACGAGATCAGGGAGGACATGTGTTCGGACAAGGTGATGGACAGGCTCCTCGTGGGCGACGTCGGCTTCGGCAAGACGGAGGTCGCCCTGCGCGCCGCCTACCTCTGCGTTCTGGCGGGCAGGCAGGCCGCGCTCATGTGCCCCTCCACGGTGCTCTCCGAACAGCACTTCCAGACGGCGACCGAGCGCATGAAGGAGTTCGGCGTCCGCGTCGCCTGTCTCAACCGCTTCCGCACCGACAAAGAGGTGAGCGAGACCCTCGCCGCCTCGGCACGGGGGGAAGTCGACCTGCTCGTCGGCACCCACCGCCTGCTCTCCGCCGACGTCAAATTCCGCGACTTGGGGCTTCTCATCCTCGACGAAGAGCAGCGTTTCGGCGTCGAGCACAAGGAAAAGATCAAAAATTACAAGCGCAATGTCGACTGTCTCACCATGACGGCGACGCCCATCCCGCGCACGCTGCACCTGTCGCTCTCGGGCATCCGCGATATCTCCACCATCCGCACCCCCCCGCAGGCGCGCCTGCCCGTGCAGACGTACGTCGCCGAGGAGACGGAGGCCCTCGTCCGCGACGCCTGCGTCCGCGAGATCGCCCGCGGCGGTCAGATCTTCCTGCTCTACAACCGCGTGGAGACCATCGATAGCTACGCCAAGCGTCTCAAGGAGATCGTCCCCGAGGCGCGCGTCGCCGTGGCGCACGGCAGAATGGAGAAGAGCGTTCTGGAGCGCAGCGTGTTCGGCTTCTACCGCGGCGAGTACGACGTCCTCGTCACCACGACCATCATCGAGAACGGCATCGACCTCCCCAACGCCAACACGCTCATCGTCATCGACGCCGACAGGCTCGGCATCTCCCAGCTCTACCAGCTCCGCGGCAGGGTGGGCAGGGGAGCCCGCCTCGCGCACGCCTACTTTACCTATAAGGCGGAAAAGGTCATGACGGCGGCGGCCGCCGAGCGGCTCAAGGCCATCATGCAGTTCACCGAGCTCGGCGCCGGCTTCAAGATCGCCATGCGCGACCTGGAGATCCGCGGCGCCGGCAACGTCTTGGGGGCGGAACAGCACGGCCATATGGACAAGGTGGGCTACGAACTCTACGCCAAAATTCTCAAGGAGGAACTCACGGGCGAGCGGCAGGAGACGGTCGACCTCGACATCAAGGCGACGGCGTTCATCCCCGAACGCTACGTCGAGTCCCCGGCGGGGCGCATGGACTGCTACAAGCAGATCGCCGAGATCCGCAGCGCGGCCGACTACAAGCGGGTGTGCACCTCGATGGAGGAGATGTACGGCAGGCTCCCGGAGGAGACGCTGAACCTCCTCGTCATCGCTCTCATGAAGAGCTACGCTTCCCGCTTAAAGGTCAAAAAGATCTCGGTGGGGCAGAAGGGGGGCGCCCTCGAATTTACCTCGCTTGCGGCGCTTTCGGGCGAAGGGCTGGCCGCCGCCATGGAAAAATACCGCGCCGCCTGCTCCCTCGAAATGACGACTGCGCCCGTTCTCAAGTTCCGTCCGGCGGAAAACAGCGGCAAAACTATGCTTCGCATGGCGAAATTTCTGAAATTTGCGGCAACTTTTGCGTGATTTTCATAAAAAAGAATTGCACAATTTGCGGAAATGGTTTATAATAGGTAACGTATGAAAATGCGGGGGCGTGTCTCCCGCGCAAAGTACAACAAGCAATTCGGAGCGAAAGATATGAAGTTCAAAAAAAGAGCGGCGGCAGCCGTAGCGCTTTCGGCGGTCATCGCCTGCGGCGTTCTTGCCGGGTGCGACGGTCTCACGACCTCCGACGCACGCAAAGATTACGAGCAGGTCGTTGCCGAAGTCAACATTGCGGAGAGCGACGATTTCAAGGAAAACGGCAAATTCTATGCCTATAGAGACGTCGTGGGAACGGCGGGGATCACCAAGCGCGATCTCGTCTCGCTGTTCGCCTCGCAGGGCAGCTCCCTCGTCAACAGCGGATACAGCTATTCCGACATCTTCGATACCATCTGCGGCACGCTCATCAACCGTCAGGTGTACGTCCAGTACGCGAAGGTCTACTACCTCTCCGAGGAGGGCAGCACCTACACGGTGGATGGCTATAAAGGCGCCGTCGCGGCAGCGCCCGCAGCCGATAAAAACGGCAAGGCGTATTCCGCCGAGAAGAAGGCGCTCGAGCAGGAGATCGCCGGCCTCGGGTACTTCCTCGACGACGACGAAAAGGCCAAGGCGATCTACGACTTAAAGGTCTCCGTCAACGAAGCGCTCGACTCTCAGGAGGAGAGCATCATCGCCGCGGAGGAAGAGGACGACGACCACGACGAGACCGTCCGCACCACCCCCACGGGCGCCGAGACGGAGGACGAGGACTACTTCGCGGAGAGCTACGAAATTTACACGGGCACGGGCGAACGCCACGCGGCCGACTGCGGCGAGTACGAAACGGTGGAGGGCTCCACCGTGACGACGCGCAGAAAGGCGTACACGTCGTTCTTGAGCAACCTCCGCTCCTACGCGCTTCTCTTCGACGGCGAGGACACGAGCGAGATCGAAAACCTCGTCTACTATTCGATGGAAGTGAAGAACGCCTACGAGAGCGCCCTTCTCCAAAAACTCAACGACTCCTTCGAGGAGGAAGGGGAAGCCATCTTCGGCGGCGGCGAATGGGTCAAGACGCAGTACGACAACAAGCTCGAATCGCAGAAGAACGGCTATAAAGACGATACAGACGGCTTCGAAACCGCGCTCGACGGCATGTCGGATACCTCCTTCGTGCTGGCTGCGCCACAGGAGGGCTTCGGCTTCGTCATCAACATTCTGCTTCCCTTCTCGGAGGGCAACAAGCAGGAGCTCGCAAACGCCGCCATCGACAAGGGCGACGAGAGCGGAAACAAGTTCTCCCAGCGTGCCGATATTCTGAAGAAGGTCAAGGCGACCGACCAGCGCGGCACGTGGTTCACGGGTCACGACGACTATTCCTTCAAGGCGGCCGATACGAGCTACGGCTACAAGGCGGGCGAGCGCGAGTATCTCTTCTTTGAACACAGCCTTCCCACCTACAACAACGGCGTCTATGCCGAGCAGGAGAACGGCAAGTACGAGACGATCAAGAACTACTACGGTCAGTACACCTACAACGGCAAGGTGACGCCGAAGGAAGAGGACGGTCACACCCACTACACCCTGACCCCCAACAAGATCGATATCGACGGCTTCATCGCCGAGATGGAGGGGTATTTGAAGTACGCGGGTCTCGATCTCGGCAAGCCGACGCCCCACAAGGATACCTACTACAATCAGCCCGCCTCCTCCTACTACAAGACGAAGGCAGACGGCTCCACCGATTGGACGAAGATCGACTACAGCAAGTTCGTGTATTACGAAGGCTCCGTCCAACTTCCCGACTACACTGCCGACGACCTCTTCGTGCAGGGCAGCGCGGTCAACAAGGCGTTCTCCGTCATAAACGAATTGTCCTTCGCATACAATACCGATACGGCGGGGCTCAACACCTACCTCGGCTACGCGGTCACGCCCGCCAAGACGGACTTCGTCTCCGAATTCGAGTACGCCGCACAGGTCGTGTGCAAGAGGGGAGCGGGGAACTACATCGTCGCCCCGTCCGAGTACGGCTGGCACATCATGTACTGCACCTTCTCGTTCACGGAAGCGGGCACGTCTCCCTTCACCTACAACGCGGAGGACATCAAGAAGGAGGGCACTTTCTCCAACCTGTTCTACGAGAGCATCAAGGCAGAGAGCATCTCCGCCTATTCCTCCACGAAGCAGACGCAGATCATCAACGCCTATGCGGACAACTGCTCCAAGAAGTATCCGGAGCGCTACGCCGATCTCACGAACATCGGCTAAAAGGGAAGCATGAATTATTTCGAAGCTATCTGGAAATCCATCGTTTTAGGTACGGTGCAGGGACTCACGGAGTTCCTGCCCGTTTCTTCGAGCGGACATCTGTCCCTTCTGCAGCGCGCCCTCGGGTTCGATATGGCGGGGGGAAGCATGATGTTCGTCAACGTCATGCTGCACCTCGGCACCCTGATCGCCGTCGTGTTTGTCTTTTGGCGGGACATTTTGGGGCTCTTCAAAAAGCCGTTCAAGACGCTCCTGATGCTCATCGTCGCCACCGTCCCCGCGGGCGTCGTCGGCGTCGTCGCCGGCGACAAGATCGACGAACTGTTCGCGGGCGCACAGGGGCTGCTGTATCTCGCCATCTGCTTCGCCGCAACGGCGGTCATGCTGCTCGTCTGCGAGCTCGTCGCAAAGCGGTGGAAACACCCCAAGCCGCTCGGCTGGAAGAACGCCGTCCCCATGGCGCTCATGCAGGCGGTCGCTTTGTTCCCGGGAATTTCAAGGAGCGGCTCCACCATCGTCGCAGGCACCGTCTCGGGCGCCGAGAGGGAAGACGTCGCCAAGTTCTCCTTTCTCATGAGCATTCCCATCATCTTGGGAAGCGTCGCCATGGAACTCAAGGATATCATCTTCCCCGCCGAAGGCGCCGCTTCCGTCTCCATGGGCGGGGCGGAGATCGTCGGCATGATCGTCGGCGTCGTCTGCGCCGCCGTGTTCGGATTTTTGTCCGTCAAGGTGATGTTAAAGGTCATCGGCAAGGCGAATTACAAGTGGTTTGCCTTCTATCTGGTGCTCCTGTCCATGACCTGCTTCTGGCTCGACGCCCTCGCCATCCTCTGATTTTCCCACCCCATCCCCCCAATTTACCCATCGTTTTCCACTCCACCCCGTAAGGCTTCCCCTTTTGCAAAGGGGAAGCTCCGCCGTAGGCGGTGATGGGGATTGAGCTACAAATCACGTCATCCTGAGCTCCGTCGAAGGATGTCCTTATTTTTATCCTGCATAAATCTCGCACACCCCCCAACGCAGTCCGCCCCCGTCTTGGCTCCCCCTCGAGGGGGAGCTGTCGAGGCGTAAGCCGAGACTGAAGGGGTGTCAAACAACAGGGTGGGGGTACCCCTTACAAACGCCCGCGCCCCGATCCCGTCCTCCTCATTCCGAGGCTCCGCAGGAGCCGAGTGAATCTTCCCTTATTCCCCGCCCCCCCGCAAGGCTTCCCCTTTTCCAAAGGGCGCCGCAGGCGTGCCTTGTGCTGAAGCGCCGCCGTAGGCGGTGATGGGGATTGAGCCATACAAATCACGTCATGTTGAGCCACAGCCGACCGCACCCGCGGTCGGCTGTGTGTCGAAACATGTCCTTATTTTTATCCCGCATAAATCCCGCACACCCCCCAACGCAGTCCGCCCTCCCGTCTTGGCTCCCCCTCGAGGGGGAGCTGTCGAGGCCTAAGCCGAGACTGAAGGGGTGTTATAAATCACGCCCACCTTATTCCCGCCTGTCCACCGCGTCATCCTGCCCCGCGCACGTGGGTAAGCGCGTCATCCTGAGTCGAATTGCTGAACGCAGTCCACTGCGGCCTATCCGCGAAGGATCCCGAACAACGAAGTCCGACAATCCTTATTCCCCGCCCCGCCACAAAATCACGTCATGTTGCCCCGCGCGCACTATTCGTCTACCAAGCGCGGCACGAGCCCCCCACAGGGGGCGAAGTAGCTCCGTCGAAACATGTCCTTATTTTTATCCCGCATAAATCCCGCACACCTCCCAACGCAGTCCATCTCGTTTTTGCCCCCTCCTCGGGAGGGGGGGGTAGGGGGGTGGGGTTTCCTCATTCCGAGGCTCCGTAGGAGCCGAGTGAATCTTCCCCAATCAACCGAATTGCCCCCCAAAAAAAATCCAAAAAAATTTTTCAAAAACCTGTCACCCATCGCCCCAAAGCGAAAAAAACCGCGGTATAATGCAAGTAGAATGAAACACACCGCCGTAAAAAATTTCACAAAAAATCTTTCCCGCACCCTTGCGCGTGTCCTTGCCTCCGTCCGCGGCGCAAAAAAAATTTCCCCCGCCCGCCCCGCGCGCCCAGCCCCCCATAGGGGGGCTGGGCGCGCGGGGCGGGCGGGGGAAAAAGTAGAAAAATTATTCTATATCCGTCCTGCAGATGCGCTCGATCTCGTCAAGTTCGGCCTCGGAGAACGTCGGGTTCACCTTCAAATTTTCCCTGATCTGCGCCGAGGAGGAAGCCCCCACAATGACGCTCGTCACCACGCCGTCCTTGAGCACCCACGAGAGGGCGAGTTCCGCCAGCGTCTGTCCGCGCCGCTCGGCGACCTCCTTCAAGGCGAACAGCTTTTTGAGAAGGGCGGGCGTCAGCCGTTCCTCCTTCAGCGTAAAGCTCTTGCGCATGCGGCTGTCCGCGGGAATGCCCGAGAGGTAGCGGTCGGAGAGCAGCCCCTGCGCCAGCGGGGAGAAGGCGATGATGCCGAAGCCCGCCTCGGCGGCGTACTGCTTCAGCCCGTTCTCCTCCACGCGGCGGTCGAGCAGGTTATAGCACGACTGGTTGAGCACAAACGGGGTTTTGAGTTCGCGGAAAACTTCGACCGCTGCACGCGTCTGCTCCCTGTCGTAGTTGGAGATGCCGATGTACAGCGCCTTGCCCTGCTCCACAAGGCGGTGGAGGGCATAGCACGTCTCCTCGATTGGCGTGTTGGGGTCGGGGCGGTGGTGGTAGAAGATGTCCGCGTATTCAAGCCCCATGCGGGCAAGGCTCTGGTCGA
>CANRFD010000064.1 GCA_947629845.1 uncultured Clostridia bacterium | reverse complement strand
TACAAGTGCATCACCGCCTCGTATTCTCTGACCGATCGAGAATACGACGACCTCTACGCTATGCACAGCAGTTATTACTTGCAGGGTGCGCTTTTTATCCAGGAATTATCGTACGCAAAGGAAGCAACGATCATTTATAATGCAAATATAGCGAAAGATAGTTATGAAGCCATGTCTAAAAACATAAATAATGTTTATGACATTAGAAATCTTTTTAAGGTTGAGCGCTTGGAGTTTGATTTTTTGGGTTTCAATATAGACGCTCAAACTTTCAGATTGATCATCCGAACCTCCTCTCATTTAGGTACAAAAATGATTGATAAAAAAGCGCAGCTGCGAGAAATGCACTGCATCATAACTTATAATAATCTGTCCTTTGATGGCGATATATTTTTGGAACCGACTCGTTTTTATTCTAGTGATTGGGACGCTTTCGTCGACAGTAAAACGGATATAACCTATTTTGAATCGCAACACAGTCCATACAAAAATGTTTTTCAAGTAAAATAATGGAGCCGCCCCCGACGTGGTGAATTTGCACGTCGGGGGCGGCGTTTGTATGGCGAAAAGGCGGGGAACATTACGCAGGCAGGTCGATTTCGGTAATGCCGTCCTCGATGAGATAGCACATCTCCTCGTGCTCGTCGACGCCCGCCTCGATCTGCTGCGGCGTGAGTTTGATATATTTTATCGTCGCGTTGGCGAGCACCGTGCGGGCTTCATCCATGATGCAGCACTCCGCGGTGAGAAAGTTCCCCGTCTCGCGCACGATCTTCCCCCTGCCCACAAGCGGCACGCCGTACGGCACGGGTCTGCGGTACTTTGTCTCCAGCGAGAGCGTCACGCCGTAGGTGAACTCGCCGCCCTCCTTCGCCCACAGGGCACGCAGCCCCATTTCGTCGAGCATGGCGGTGATCAGCCCGCCGTGCACTCTGCCGGGGTAGCTTTGGTGCTCTTCCCGATAGCAAAAGAGCGTGGCGACGCTGCCATCTTCCATGGAATAGAAGGGCGCGCGGACGCCGTAGACGTTATCCAGCCCGCAGATGGCGCACATCTTGCTGTTGCGTTGTTTTGTGATGACTTTCATGAGCGGCCTCCCGTATGTACGGGGATATTATAGCAGAAATTTTAAGGAACGCAAAGAAAATTGCGAAAACCGCGTAAAAAAACTTGCCTTTTCGCGAAAAAAATTGTACAATGATACAGCTTGCAGAGATGGCAGAGCGGTCGATTGCGCACGGCTCGAAATCGTGTGATGCAGGAATGTATCCGGGGGTTCGAATCCCTCTCTCTGCGCCAAAACCGCCCGAGGGCAAAAAGCCATCGGGCGGTTTTGGCGCAGAGAGGATTTCCGCACGGCATACTGCCGCTCTGCCGGAAAGCGGAAGATCAGCGCAGCGTTGTGAAGTTTTTCACGCGGTCGGCGCGGAAGGAGACCGACACGGTGAAGCCCGCCTTGTCCCGCCCGACCGTGAGCGCGACGCCGCCGTCCACATCGAAATATTCCCGCGCGACGCGGCCGAAATCGCGCACGGCCGCCGAACGGCTCTCGTCGTTCATGTCCTCCTTGTCCTGCTCGAGCATCCGCGCGATGCGGCGGCGCTCCTCCGTCATGATTTTCATACCCCATCCCCCTGATTTTTCCTGTTTGAACGCCGCAGCGTGCTCCAAAATCCGCCCTTTTCGGCGGGGGAGATTTTCCCGCTCGCGTAGTATTCCGCCAGCCCGCGGAACGCCCGCGACCGCCCCGAGACGTTCTCCAAAAACAGCCTGTCCTCCTCGGGCACAACGGCGACGAGCGGGAGCTTGAGCGCGGCGGAAATTTCCTGCGGGAGCAAAATTTCTCCCCTCCGCGCAAAGTCGCGCCGCACGAGGTTGACCGCAAGCCCCACGCCCGAAAAGCGGTAGCTCTTCAGAATGCCCGCCACCCTGTCCGCGTCGCGCATGGCGGAGATGTGCGGCGTGGTGACAAGCAGCGCTTCGTCCGCACAGGAGGCGGCGCGGTGAAAGCCCTCCTCGATGCCCGCGGGGGAGTCGATCAGGATGAAATCGAACTGCGGCGCGACGGCGTCGAGCACGAGGCGCACGGCCTGCGGGGAGACGTACCGCTCGGAGACGCGGTTGCTCGCGAGGCAATAGAGGGTGGGGTAGTGCGGGTGCTGCACGAGCGCCTGTTTGGGGCGGCAGCGGCCCTCGACGGCGTCCACCACGTCGTACAGCGCGAGGTGCTCCACGCCGAGAACGACGTCCACATTGTTGAGCCCGAAGTCGAGGTCGCACACGGCGACGCGGAACCCCCGCTTTGCGAGCTGAACGGCGAGATTGCAGCAGACGGTCGTCTTGCCGACGCCGCCCTTCCCGGACGTTACCACGATTTTTCTCGCCATGCTCCGCCTCCGCGCGTTTTTGGAAATCATACCACGCCCGCGGCGGCGTTTTACGGGAGATGTCCCCGAAAAAGGGCGAAAAAGCGGGAACTTCCCGCCGCCCCCTCGCCTCCCCTTCCCTTCGCCCCTCTTGTTGAAAAACCCGCCCCCATTCCGCCAAAATCGCCATATTTTCCGCACAGACAAAAAGAAAGAACGGAGCCCGCGCCCCGTTCATTTCTTTAATAGATCTTTGAGATATGCTTCGTACTCTTCGTCCGTGATCGCCTTCACCTTTTTCTTTTTTGCCATGGAAAAACCTCGCAAACCGTGATAAGCGTAGTATTTCCAACGTGCAGAAAATTATTCGGTGCGAAGCGCGATGACGGGGTCTTTCTTGGCGGCCTTTGCGGCAGGGATGAGCCCCGAGATCAGGGTGAGCGCCACACTGATGCACACCATGATGAACGCGGTGAGCGGCGGCAGCATGGCGATGTTGGCGATGCCCGTGAACGTCTGGATGATCAGGCTGACGATAAAGCTCAAGAGGTAGGAGACGACGACGCCGAATACGCCCGCGGCGAGCCCGATGATGAAGGTCTCGGCGTTGAAGAGGTTCTTGATGTCCCGCTTGCTCGCGCCGAGGCTTCGGAGCACACCGATCTCCTTGACGCGTTCGACGACGGAGACATAGGTGATGATGCCGATCATGACGGAGGAGACGATGAGCGAGATCGCCGTAAACGCCACGAGGACGTAGGTGATGACGTTGAGCATCGTCTGCACCATGCCCATGAGCAGCCCCACGCGGTCGGTGTACTTTATCTTGTCGGCCTCGCGCCCCTCCTTCTCGCACATGGCGTTCCAGCCGTCGAGGTAGTCGAGCACCTTTTCCTTCATGTTGAAGTCGGTGGGGAAGATCTTGATGCCGCTCGGCGTATTGTCCCCTCCGAGCAGGCGGATGATGTCCTCCTGCGCATAGGTGATGTAGAGCGTCCCCGCAAGTTTGATTTCGTTGGGCTGCTCGATGGTGTAGCTTACGATCACGTTGCCGAAGATGCCCGCGAGCGTCTCCCGCGGGACGGCGTTGCCCTCCACCTCGTTCACCTCGGCGAGGATGGCGTTCGCCATTTCCTCCCCCTTGCCGGGAAGGCGCTCCTCGAGCCCCTGCTGCATGGAGGTCTTTGCGTAGTTCAGAATATATTTGAAATACATGCCGTCGGCGGGCGGCGTGAGCCCGAGGCTCTTCATCCCATCGTCGAGCGCAGCTACCATCGTGGCGCCGGCGGCGTCCACCGTCGTGGCGCGGAGGGCGTCGAGGTCGACGGGCGTGTACTCCTCGCTCAGGTGCGAGGCGGGCGAAGTGTACAGCTCGAGGGAGCTGTATTCGCCGAGCAACGACGAAAACCACTCGGGTGCGCGCGCCGCGTCGCTCTGCAGCCACTTCACGATCTTGGACTGCATGTTGCCCTTTATGTACTTATTCACGGTCGCCTCGGTGAGATTGAGCCCATCCTTCAGGCAGCCGTAGGTGTAGCCGTCCTTCAGCCGCAGAATGGCCTTGATCTCGAGGTCGATGCCCTGCTCCGCCTGAAAACCGTTCCATTCGGAGGCCGTCTTTTGCCCCTTGTAGGTGAAGGGATAGGAGATGCCGCCCTCGCTCACCGTCCCCTCCTCGTACACCGCGTCGTTGAAGTACATGGTGTACCGCTTGTTGAGCACCTCTTCGAAGGAACGGTAGTTCATCTCCTCCCGCATCTCGTCGGTGATCTCCTCCTCGGTGCCGAGGTTGAAGAGCGCCAAAAAGTCGTCCTCGGGAATGAGCCCGAGCTGGGCGAGCACGAGGTCAATGACGTCGTTGCCCTCGTTGCCGACGACGAGCACGGCGCCCTCCCGCTCCCCTGCGGCGGGTTCGCCCATGGGAAATTCGCCTGCGATGACGTCGTACTGCGTGAGCACGAAGCGGGCGTAGTCCTCGGCGTCATAGTCCTCGGCGTCATAGTCGGTGCCGGGCATCTTGTTCACGATGTCGCCGAAGAAGTCGGCAAATGGCACGAGGTTGTTGTATTGGCTCGCGTGTTTGCGCAGCTCGGAGATGTAGAACTGCTTGAGCTCGGAAAGCGAGTAGTAGCGGGTCTCTGCGGGGAAGCCGGAGATGTCGCCGCCGACGTCCACCTCGGTGAAGAGGTTATCGACGAGCCCCGCGCCGTAGTTATATTGAATGGCGGAGAACCACT
Source organism: uncultured Clostridia bacterium (assembly GCA_947629845.1). GTDB lineage: Bacteria > Bacillota > Clostridia > Christensenellales > Borkfalkiaceae > Gallimonas. The sequence goes on along the minus strand of CANRFD010000064.1, from coordinate 3,347 downwards.
CGGGGTGCTCCTCCTGCCCCTTGGCGATGTACTCGACGTACTCGGGGGAGATGTTGTTCTGCACCGTCATGCCCTGCGCCAGCCCCGTAAGGAAGGAGTCGACGTAGATGCGGTCGCCGACCTTATCCATGTCGGGCTTTTCGCTCCCGTTCGTCATTGCCGACATCACCGCGGTGATATCGAAGGTGGACTCCGTGACCTCGAGCGGGTAGTAGGAGAGCATATCTTCCTCCGTCCGCTTGATGTAGGTGTTGAAGCCCGAAGAGAGCGCGAGCACGAGGCAGACCGAGATGATGCCGATGCTGCCCGCCACCGACGTGATGGCGGTGCGCCCCTTCTTGGTCATCAAATTGCGTGCCGAGAGCGCCAGCGAGGTGAAAAATCCCATCTTGGCACGCAGCTTCTTCTGCCGCTTGGGCTTGCCCGCCGCCTGCTTCTCGGCAGCCTCCTTTTGGGAAGCGTCCGTCTCCCGCGTCTCCGCCGCCTCTTCGGCCTCGCTGTACGGGGCGGAGTCGGCCTCCACCAGCCCGTCGTGCAGCCGCACGATGCGGGTCGCGTACTTCTCGGCGAGCTCGGGGTTGTGCGTCACCATGATGACGAGCCGCTCTTCGGCGATCTCCTGCATCAAGTCCATGATCTGCACGCTCGTCTTGCTGTCGAGCGCGCCCGTGGGTTCATCGGCGAGCAGGATGTCGGGGTCGTTGACGAGCGCACGCGCAATGGCGACGCGCTGCATCTGCCCGCCCGAGAGCTGGTTGGGCTTCTTGCCGAGCTCCTCGCCCAGCCCCACGCGCCGCAACGCCTCGGTGGCGCGCTGTCTGCGTTCCTCCCTGCCCGCGCCCGCAATGGTCAGCGCGAGCTCCACGTTGGCGAGCACCGTCTGGTGCGGGATGAGATTGTACGTCTGAAAGACGAACCCGATGCGGTGGTTGCGGTAGACGTCCCAATCGCGGTCCTTGAAGTCCTTGGTGGACTTGCCTTGGATCACGAGGTCGCCCGAGGTATAGTGGTCGAGCCCGCCGATGATGTTGAGCATCGTCGTCTTGCCGCACCCGGAGGGTCCCAAAATGCAGACAAATTCGCTCTTGCGGAAGCAGAGGTTCACCCCTTTGAGCGCGTGCACCGCGCCCGAGGCGATCTTGTAGTCCTTCTTGATGTCGGTCAGTTTCAGCATGTTCTCTCCCCGGCCTCGCCCTCTTTGAGCTTCTTCTTCGCCTCTTTGAGGGCGCCGCAAAATTCTTTATATAGCGCCACGAGTTCGTGCATCTTCTCATCGCCGAGCCGTTCGCCCACATACGCCATGATGGCGTTGGCGTGCGCACACTGCTCGTTGAACACGGCGAGCGAGCGGTCGGAGAGCTGCACGTACGCGATCTTCCTGTCGTCGGGCGCGGAGACGCGCTTCATGATGCCGCTGTTCTCCAACTTCGTCACGATCTGCGAAACGGCCGACCGCGTAATGCCCAGCCTGCGGGCGAGCTCGGAGGAGATGATCTCCCGCCCCTTCTCGCGCTCTATCAGAATTTCGCGGATCATGCGGAACTCCGTGCGGGAGAGCTTCGCCGTCTCCGAAAACAGGTCGAGTTCCTCCACTTCCTTGATGATCTGAATGAATTGACTCAAATATTCGTTGATCTCCATGGCGACTCCTTTGTACCGATTGTATCGTTCTAAACAATCCGAGACATTATATACATCGGGGAGAAACTTTGTCAACGGAATTAAAGTATTTTCGCTAAAAATTTACAATTTTTTCACAAACGGGGTCACTCGGCGGAAACCGCTCCGCCGCCCTCCCCCTCCGCCGCCCCGCGCGGGGGCTTTGCGCCGGGATAGGCGTACAGCGTGCACGGGATGTGCGCATTGTAGAAGCGGCGCTTCTTGGGGCATCTGCCGAACGCCCGTTCCGCCTCGGGATAGGCGGAGAGAAAGTAGCAGCTCCAATCGGGCAGACGGCGGAACACCCCCGCAAAGTCGCGGTAGAGGGAAAAGAGGTCGCCGTCCACGCCAATGCGTTCGCCGTAGGGCGGATTGGAGATGAGCACGCCGTACTTCTCCTCCGAGGTGAAGGCGCGCATGTCGGCATGGGCGAACACGATGTGCCGCGCAACGCCCGCCCGTTCGGCATGAAATTTGGCGATCTCCACGGCGCGCGGCGAAATATCCCCCGCGAACAGCGGCGCGATCTCCCCGCTCCTCCGCACGTCCGCCGCCTCGGCCCGCGCCCGTAAAAGCACCGTTTTATCGACGCACTTCCACTTGGTGAAGTCGAACTCCCGCGCGGCGTTGGGGGCGATGTTCAGGGCATACATCGCCGCCTCGACGGGCAACGTGCCGCTCCCGCAGAAGAGGTCGGCAAAGGGCTTGCCGGCGCGGAAATAGCTCCCCTCCACAATGGCGGCCGCCACCGTCTCCCGCAGCGGCGCGTCGTACGTTCTCACGCGGTAGCCGCGCTTGTGCAGCCCGTCGCCCGAGGTGTCCAGCGTGACGCTCGCCACGTCGTTCAAAATGGAGACGCCCACCACGGCGCGCTCGCCCTTCTCGTCGAAGGTGCGCACGCCCAACTTTTCGGAGAGCCGCCTGATGATCGCCTTTTTGGCGACGCCGCCCGCCGCCTTGATCGCCCCGAGGCGGCTTTTGTAGCTCTTGCCGTCCATCAAAATGGCGGAATGGGGTGACAAAAACTCCTCCCACGGCAAAGAAAAAACACCCTCGAAGAGTTCGTCGAAGGTGTGCGCGGGAAAGCTGCCGAGTTCCACGAGCACCCGTTCCCCCGCCCGCAGGAACACGTTGAGACGGGCGACGTCGGAAAAATCGCCCGTAAGAGAAATGCGCCCCGCGTCGGCGGGACGATCGCCGTAGCCGAGCGCAACAAGCTGCCGTTTTACGGAGGCCTCGCACCCTGCCGCCACCGGGATCAAAATTCTCATACTCCTCCCCCATCGTCCAAATACATCATGCCCAAACTTTCGTCCCGCCACACAATCACGTCATGTTGAGCGGAGCGTAGCGTAGTCGAAACATGTCCTTATTTCTTTCCGCGCCCCGCAGCTATCGCCCCACCCCTCCTCATTCCGAGGCTCCGTAGGAGCCGAGCGAATCTTCCCCGATCAATCGAATTGACGTTCCGTCTCCCGTCCTTGCCGCCCCCTCCTCGGGAGGGGGGGTAGGGGGGTGGGGCGCGCCACATAATCACGTCATCCTGCCCCGCCCGCCCGCGCCTGTTTACCGCGTCATCCTGAGCCGAATTGTTATACGAAGTCCGAAACGGCCTATCCGCGAAGGATCCCGAACAACGAAGTCCGAACTCTCCATATCGGGATTCTTCGGTCGCTGCGCTCCCGTCA
>CANRFD010000063.1 GCA_947629845.1 uncultured Clostridia bacterium | reverse complement strand
CGTCGCGTAGGTGGAGAATTTGAAGCCCTTCTGGTAGTCGAACTTCTCGACCGCCTTCATGAGCCCGAGGTTGCCTTCCTGAATGAGATCGAGGAAGAGCATGCCGCGCCCCACGTACCGCTTGGCGATGGAGACGACGAGGCGAAGGTTGCTCTCGGAGAGGCGGCGCTTGGCCTCCTCGTCCCCCTCCTGCATCCTGCGGGCAAGCTCGATCTCCTCGTCGCCGGAAAGAAGGGGCACGCGGCCGATGTCCTTCAGGTACATCTTCACGGGGTCGTCCAGCCCGATGTCCGAGAGCGCCTGTTCGAAGAGTTCCTTGTCGCGCTCGTCCTCGTCCACGATGACGACGCCCACCGTGGGCAGCGTCTTGTAGACGGCGTCGATCTGCGCGGGGCTCAGATCGTATTTTTCCAGTACGTCGCAGAGCGCGTTGGTGGAAATGCTCCCCTTCATCTTGTACTCTGCGGAGATATTTTCGATGAGTTCGTTGAGTTTTTGATCGTCGATATTGTTCATGGATTTCCTCCGTTTCCGATGTTTTTCGATTGTTTGGTGTATTCCGCGATGCGGGAGAGCGCCTCCCGCTTCTCCTCGGGCGTCTCCGCCTCCTCGTAGCGCTTGCGCTCCTCGGCGATCTTCTCCGTGAGCGCCGCCCGCAGCAGCGTGGAGACGCAGTCGGAAAAGTACCGCTCCGCACGCACGCCGTCGAGGTTGTCGCCGTAGTCGAGGTTGAGTATCTCCGAGAGCTCGGCGTCGTCCTGCATGAGATCGAAGATGCCGCTCGCACGCGTCGTGCCGTTCCTGCGGGAGGCCGCCACATACCCCGCCACCGTGCGGTGGGAAGGGTTTGCGAAGGAGAACGCCGAGAGGTCGCACCCCGCCGCGTACGGCTTGTTCAGAAGGCAGGCCGCGAGCACGAACCGCGCCGCCTTTTTCAGCCTGTCCGAACTGTCCTCCTTGGGCGCTTCCTCCTGCCCCTTGGGGGGCGGGGCGGCGGGCACGCTCTCCAGATCGCGGGCGAGCGCAGAGCGGCTCACCCCCGACGCCGCGGCGATCTTCTTCAAAAGCTCCTCGCGTTCGGTCGCGCTCTCCGCCTCCCGTACGATGGGCAGCGCCTCCTTCACGAAGTCGCGCACCTCGTCCGTCTTGGTGAGATCGTACTTCCGCTGCGCCGCGAGGATGCGGAAGTCGATGAGCGGCATCGCGGCGTCGAGGCACCTCTGGTACCCCTCCGCGCCCTGTTTTTGCACGACGTCGTCGGGGTCGAGCCCCTCCGGCATGGGCACGACGCGCACCTTGATGCCCTCCTGCTTCAAAATGTCCAGCCCGCGCAGGTTGGCCTTCTGCCCCGCGAAGTCGCCGTCGTAGCTGATGAACACGTTCTCGGAGTACCGCCTGCACAGCCGCGCCTGCTCCTTGGTGAGCGACGTCCCCATGCTCGCGACGACGTTGCGGAAGCCTGCCTGATAGAGGGAGATGGCGTCCATATACCCCTCCACCATGATGAGCGACTTCAGCCCGCCCGCGCGCTTCTCCTTCTTGACGAGATTGATGTTGAAGAGATTTTTGCTCTTATTGAAGAGTACCGTTTCGCGGGTGTTTTTATACTTCGCACGGTCGGTCGGCTTCAGGATGCGCCCGCCGAACGCGACGACCTCGTCGAAGTGGTTGATGATGGGAATGATGAGCCGTTCGCCCTCGGCGTCGATCAGCCTGCCCTCCTCCGTGCGCACGCATGCGCCGCTCTCGACGCACTCCTCGGGCGTGTAGCCGGCGGCGAGCAGGTGGGCGGGCAGCGAATGATAGTCGAGCGAGGCGCCCAGCCCGAACTTGCGGATGATGGTGGGCGAGACGCCGCGGCGGGTGAGATACTCCACGTGCGGCTCCGCCCTGCCCGAATGCAGATTGCCGAGATAGAACCGCGCCGCGTCCTTCATGAGCGCGGACAGCCTGTCCCGCTGCTTCTTCTTGGCGGCGTTCTCCTCGGCGGACTTATCGTCGAAGGCGGGCACTTCCAGCCCGGCGCGGGCGGCGAGGATCTGCACCGCCTGCGAAAAATCGACGTTCTCGTACTCCTTCACGAACCCGATGACGTCGCCCGAGACGCCGCAGCCGAAGCAGTGATAGTACTTATCGGCGGCGTTCACGGAAAAGGAGGGCGTCTTTTCGTGGTGGAAGGGGCAGCACGCCCAGTAGTTGTACCCCTTCCGCTCCAGCGTGACGTAGGAGCCGATGACCTCGACGATGTCGTTCCTCTCCTTGAGCGTCCGTATGAAGGCGGAAAAATCCTCGCTCATACGCTGCCCTCCCGCGGCACGAACAGGCTCTTGAACACGCCGACGGCGTACTTATCCGTCATGGAAGAGAGATAGTCGCACACGGCGCGTTCCCTGCCGTCCGTCTCGATGAGCCCGCGGTAGAGGGCGGGCAGCTCCTCGGGACGCTGTACAAAATATGTATAGAGGGCGCCGAGCATGCGCTCCGCACTCTCCTGTATGAGCTTGTTTGCACGCTCATAGACGTGTTCGAACATGAAGGAGCGCAGCTCGTCGAGCGCCCTGCCCTTCTCCTCCGACATGCGGACGTAGGGCTTATCGCACGAGGCCTCGCAGATGTCGAGCACGGCAGTGTTGATGCGCTCCGAGGTGTGCCGCCCGAAGAGGGCGACGGCGTCGGCGGGCAGCTGCTCCGCCGTAAGATACCCCGCGCGGATGGCGTCCTCGATGTCGTGATTGATGTAGGCGATCAGGTCGGCGTACCGCACGACCTCGGCCTCGAGCGTCTCGGGCTTGCCCGCGGGCGTGTGGTTGACGATGCCGCTGCGCACCTCGTACGTCAGGTTGAGCCCCTTGCCGTCCTTCTCCAATTTGTCGACGACGCGGAGGGACTGTTCGTGGTGGCGGAACCCCGCGGGGCACAGCGACGCCAACACGCGTTCGCCGATGTGGCCGAAGGGCGTGTGGCCGAGGTCGTGGCCGAGCGCGATGGCCTCGGCGAGATCCTCGTTCAGAGAGAGGCCGCGCGCGAGCGAGCGCGCGATCTGCGAGACGTCGAGGGTGTGCGTGAGCCGCGACATGTAGTGGTCGCCGTCGGGCGCGAAAAAGACCTGCGTCTTGTTCTTGAGCCGCAAGAAGGACTTGGAGTAGATGATGCGGTCTCTATCCCTCTGGAACTCGGTGCGCATGCAGCAGGGCGTCTCGGGGCGCAGCCGCCCCGCCGTCTCCTCCGACTTCTTCGCATAGGGCGAAAGGTACGCCCGCTCCTTTTCGTACGTTCTCTCCTTGGTTGCCGATCCGTATGTTTTTTCATTCATCATGGATAGTTTCCCTTCTTCCCCTTTGTCGCTTATAATTTCGTGGAAAATAAAAAAATTCCTCTTTTTTGCGAGAAATTTTTGTAAAATTACGGTATTATGTGTGACATAATACTATGCAAAGCTCTTATATTCCGCCTTTACACGTAAAATCCGCCGTTCACGCCGAGCACTTGGCCGGTGATATACCGCGCCGAGAGCAAGAAGCATACCGCCTCGGCGACCTCTTCGGGCGTGCCCATCCGCCCCAGCGGGATGTCGTTTTCCACCGCTCTCTTCTCCTCTTCGGTGAGCCGCGCGTTCATCCGCGTGTCGATCACGCCGGGCGCGACGCAGTTCACGGTGACGCCCGCGGGCGCCAGCTCCTTTGCGAGCGACTTGGTGAACGCGATGAGCGCCCCCTTCGAGGCGGCGTACACGCTCTCGCAGCTCGCGCCGCATTCCCCCCACACCGAGGAGATGTTCACGATCGCCCCGCCCCGCACAAAGAGCTTCTTCGCCGCGTGCTTTGCGCAGAGAAAGGCGCCGCGCATGTTGGTGTCGCTCACCCGCGCGTACTCCTCCGCCGTCGTGTCCTGCACCTGTTTGAAGAGCGCCACCCCCGCGTTGCAGACGAGCGCGTCGAGGGAGGAAAAGCGGGAAAGGAGGGCTTCGACCTCCTCCTCGCGCCGCACGTCGGAGCGGACAAATTCGACGGAAAAAAGGGCTGCCCGCGCCGCCGCGGCGTCCTCCTCCGAGGCGGAATAGGTCGCCGTCACGGCATACCCCTCCGCCGCAAGTTTTTTGCAGACGGCCAGCCCGATGCCGCGGGTGCCGCCCGTCACGAGGGCGCGCTTCATGTCTCCTCCGCCAGCCGCACGACCTCCCGTGCGACCTCCTCCACCGACTTGCCGTCGGTATCCACGATGACGTCGGCAACGTGCTCATAGACGGGCGTCCGCTCCGCGAGCAGTTCGCCGAGGCGTTCCGCCGTCTTGCCCGTGTCCTTCAAAAGGGGGCGCGTCTCGTCGGCGCGGACGCGCAGCAACAGCTCGTCGAAGGAGGCGCGCAAAAAGAAGATCTTCCCGTTGCGCTTGAGCATCTCGCTGTTCTCGGGCTTTAACACCAGCCCGCCGCCCGTGGAGATGACGAGCTCCGTCTCCTTGGAAAGTTCGGCCGTGAGCTCGCTTTCGAGGGTGCGGAAGCGCGCCTCGCCGTAGTATTCGAAGATGTCGGAGATCCTGCCGTGCCTGTTCTCGATGAGAAGGTCGGTATCCACCCACTTTCTCCGCGTGAGTTCGGCGACGCGGATCCCCACGCTCGACTTGCCCACGCCCATCATGCCGCAAAGTACGATATTCATAACAAAAAGCTCTCCAATGCGAGAATATAGCTGTTCTTGCCGAAGCCGAGGATCTCCCCGCGGCACACGCCCGTAAGGACGGAATTTTTGCGGAACTCCTCCCGCGCCTGCACGTTGGACATGTGCACTTCGACGACGGGCACGGAGACGGCGGCGATGGCGTCTCGCAGGGCGACGGAATAGTGCGTGTACGCGCCCGCGTTGAGCACGATGCCGTCGTACTTCCCCTCCGCCTGCTGGATGAAGGTGCAAAGTTCGCCCTCGATGTTGCTCTGTTTGAAATCGGCTTCATGCCCGCGCGCGCGGACGAACGCCGCAAGCTCGCCGTTGATCTCCTCGAGCGTCTCCGCGCCGTACACGCCCGGCTCGCGCTTGCCCGTGAGATTGAGATTGACTCCGTTCAAAACCAAAAATTTCATGAATGCTTTCTCCACTCCGACCAATATGTTTCGGCTTCCGCAAGGGAGGCCTCCCTTCCCGTAAAGATGCAATCGGCGAGATACGCCTGAAAGAAGAGCATCGCCGCGCCGCCCACCGTCTTTTTGCCGAGCGAAGCCGCGATGCGCAGAAATTCCGACTGCGCGGGCACATAGATGAGATCGACCGCCGCCCCGCAGAGGGCAAGCAGCTGCTCCCCGACGGGCTCCGTGCCGCCGCCCTCGAAGCAGAGGACGGGCGTTTTGCCCACGGTGTCGTGCATGCCCACGCCCGTGCAGTTGACGACGAGGTCGAAGGGCATAAGCGGCACGGCGCGCAGGGGGGTGAAGCCGCCGAACTCGCCGTAGACCTCGAACAGCCGCCCCTCGTCGTGCTCATAGACGTACACGGCCGCGCCCGCCTCGCACAGCTTGCGGATGCAGCTCCTGCCCGCGCCGCCCGCGCCGAGCACCAGAACGCTCTTCCCCGCGAGGGCGACGTTCTCGCTCCCGAGCATCGCCAAAAACCCGAACCCGTCGGTGTTGTACCCCCTTCTCCCGCGGGAGAGCACGGTGTTCACCGCGCCGAACCGCCGCGCCTCGCCGTCCAGCTCGCGCAAAAAGGGAACGATCCCGGCCTTGAAGGGGATGGTCACGTTGAAGGCGTCGTAGCGGGAGAACAGCTCCCCCGCCCGTGCGGAGAACTCCGGCGGGGCGACGGACACCCTGTCGTAGGTGCACTTCACGCCCATCTTGTTCAGGATGAAGGTGTGGATCGCGGGGCTGTCGGACTGCGAAACGTCCTTGCCCACAACGGCGAGTTTCAACATAATTCCCCCAAAATTTCCGCGGCCTCCCGCCCGTACTGCGCTGCGGGAAGCTCGAGGAGCTCGTATTTTTCTGCGGCGACGGGAACGGTGAGCGTCACCCTGTCCGCCGCGGTATTCTTCTTGTCCATGCGGGCGAGCGAGGCGTCGAAGGGCGGCCTCTCCCCCCGACCGAGCACGGCAAAGCACAGCTTGCGGAGCGTGCGGCAAAATTCGCCGTCCGCCGCCGTGTGCCGCTCGGCGAGCGCGCTTTCCACCGCCAGCCCCCACAGCACGCACTCCCCGTGGGAGAGCCCGCCGCCCGAGAGCTCGATGGCGTGCGCCGTCGTGTGCCCGAGGTTGAGACACTTGCGAAGCCCCGCCTCGTGCGGGTCCCTCCTTACGACGGAGGCCTTGAACGCGATGTTCTGCGGAACGATCTTCGCGAGGAAGGCGAGGTCGAACAGATCTTCCTGCGCCGTGAGCGCCCCAAAGATCGCCCCGTCGAGGGCGCCGTGCTTGACGATCTCCCCCAGCCCGCAGCGCAGCTCCCGCACGGGCAGCGTTTTCAGAAAGGCGGGATCGACCAGCACCCGCGAAGGCTGTCGGAAGGCGCCGACGAGGTTCTTGACCCCGCAAAAGTCGACGGCGGTCTTTCCCCCCACCGCGCTGTCCACCTGCGCGAGCAGCGTCGTGGGAACTTGCACGCACGCGATGCCGCGCATGTAGAGGCTCGCGGCGAGCCCGCCGACGTCCCCCACCACGCCGCCGCCGAGGGCGACGAGGACGGAATTGCGGCGCAGCCCCGCCTCCGCCATCGCGCGTAGAAGGTCAAACAGCGTCTCCGCAGTCTTGTTCTCCTCCCCCGCCCGCATCGCGAACACGGGCACGCCGGGAAGATGCCGCTTCAGCTTCCCCCCGTAGAGGGCGAGCACGTTGGAGTCGGTGAACACAAACAGCCCCCCGTCCGCGCCGTGCGCCATGGCGGCGAGCTCCGCGGAGAGGACGTTTCTGCGGCAGACGACGGTGCACTCCTCCGCCGCGCCCCTGTACTTCAGATGAAAGGTTCTCATGCGAGCGCCTCGTAGCGGGCAATTACTTCCTCCAGCCTGTCGCCGCCCAACCGCTCGGAGACGACGGCGGCGAGCTCGCAGCAGAGCGCGGCTTCCAGCACCGTCTCGCAGGCGGGGAGGGCGCAGACGTCGCTGCGCTCGGCGGCTGCGGCGGCGGGCGCATTCGTCGCAACGTCCACCGTCGCAAGCCCGCGCATGAGCGTGGGAATGGGCTTCATCGCGGCGCGAAGCACAAGCTCTTCGCCGTTCGACATGCCCCCCTCGATCCCGCCCGCGCGGTCGGTCTTGCGGAAAATCTTCCCGTTCTCGGTATAAATTTCGTCGTGGACGCGGCTCCCGCAAAGGCGTGCCGCCCCGAAGCCGAGCCCCACTTCCACGCCCTTTACGGCCTGCACGCTCATGAGCGCCGCCGCAATGCGCGCGTCCAATTTTTCACGGTAGGTCATGCAGCTGCCGAAGCCCGCCTTCAGCCCCTTTACGCGCAGCTCGAGCACGCCGCCCAGCGTGTCGCCCTCGGCCTTGGCGCGGTCGATGAGCTCGCACGCGCGCGCCTCGCAAGCCCTGTCCATCATGAAGAGCCTGTCCGAACGCCCCGCCTCGATCTCTTGGAAGGCGTACTCGCCCCCGTCCTCCGCCTCTCCCGCCGAGCGCACATAGCCCGTCACGGAGACGCCGAGCGCGGCGAGATACTGCCTTAAAATTTCGCCTGCGGCAACGCGCACCGCCGTCTCGCGGGCGGAGGCACGCTCCAGCACGTTGCGGGCGTCGTCCCCGCCGAACTTTTTCAGCCCGGCGAGGTCGGCATGCCCCGGGCGGACGGCCGTCACCTTGCGTGCAGTCACGTCGCACCCCTCGGGAGCCATATATTCTTTCCAATTTTCGTAGTCTCTGTTCCGGACGGCGACCGTCACGGGCGAACCCAACGTCACGCCGTTCCTTACACCCGATAAAATTTCCGCGCGGTCACACTCGATCTTCTGCCGCGCCCCCCTGCCGTAGCCGCCTTGCCGCGCCGCCAGGCGGGCGTCGATCGCG
>CANRFD010000062.1 GCA_947629845.1 uncultured Clostridia bacterium | reverse complement strand
GCTCCGTGCCCACGTAGTAACTTCTCGAAGTGCTCTCGCGGATCTCGCGGCGGAGGTACTTTTTTCCCTCCTCCTCTTTTTGGTGCTTCTCCGCGCTGACGGTAAGATACCCGTTATCCAGCGACACCTTGATCTCGTCCTTGGCGTAGCCGGGCAGTTCCAAATCAAGCTCGTAGGCGGTCTCCGTCTCCTTGATATCCGTTCTCAATTCTTTGGTTTCCTCGAAGAACATCGGCTTGAAGAAGTCATCGAACACATCGAACAGGTCGTAGTTGTTGTTTCTTGTCTGCAATTCATGTTTCATGGTACTTTCTCCTTTTTGATTTTTCCTCGGGAGGCTGCGGCTCCGTTCGCTGCCGCTTCCTTTGTTCATCTTATGTATACCGCATTTTGCAGACTTTCAAACGGGGGAAGGCAAAATTTCCTCTATTTGGAATTGAGCTTGCGCAGCCGCTCCATGTCGAATTTGGGCGTGCGGTCGGCGCGGAGCAGCCCGTTCACCTCCTGCTGTACGTCGGTGAGCTGCGTATAGCAATATCCCTGAAGATCGCACGCCGCGATGCCTTTCACGAGATTTTCGTACCGCGAATAGAACTCCTCGGCGTCGGCGGCGCCGCTGTTGTAGCCCCAATTTCCGCCGCCCGTCTCCCCGTCCATGGCGATGCCGCCCCATTCGGTGAAAAGAACGGGCTGGCCGCGGTACTCGTTCCCGTCGGCAACGATCTTCCGCTCGCCGTTGTCCGCCGTGGCGATATCGCGGTATTTTTGCGCGAAACCGCACCCCGTCTCCGCATAATCGTGGATGGAGACGATGTCCGTCTCGGTCGGATTTTCCCATCCGTCGTTGGTGGAAACAAGCCGCGTCCCGTCCAACGCCTTGGTCGCATAGTACAGCGAACGCGCAAAATTCTGGCAGTCGGCGTCCAAGCGCAGGCCGCTCACCCCCCAGCTCTCGTTGAGCGGAACGTAGCAAATAACGCTCGTAAAATTGCGGGCGGCGACGACGATCTCCCGCCACTGTTCGGCGATCCGCCCCATCTCGCCGCTGCAAAACGCATACGCCGACGGCATCTCGCACCACACGAGAAAGCCGAGCTCCTCCGCATAATAATAGTAATAGGGATCCTCCAATTTCTGATGCTTGCGCGCGCCGTTGAACCCCATGCGCTTGGCGAGCGCGATGTCCTCCTTCAACGCCTCCGCCCGCGGCGGCGTCAGCCCACTCTCCGGCCAATAGCCCTGATCGAGCACCAGCCGCTGGTACAGGGGCGCTCCGTTGAGCAAAATCCGACCCCGTCCGTCGATTTCTATCTTCCGCATGCCGAAACGGGTGTGCACGCGGTCGCTCTCCTTCCCCCCTTCGTAGAGGACGATGTCCAGCCCGAAGAGGGCGGGATGCTCCGGCGTCCACAAAAATTCGGGCGACGCGGGGGCGCCGTCCGAGAGGCGCAGCGTGTGCCGCGTCACGCTTGGATCCAGCGAAAACTCACAGCGTTTTGCCGTTTTTCCGCAAAACGACACGATGAGCTCCGCCCTGTCCGCCCTGCCGTACATCGTTTCGAGCTCCACGGAGAGCGCAAAGGCGTCCACGTCCGTCATGAGTTTCATCCGCGCAAGGCCGTCCCCCGCGCAGTACTCCAGCCAGACGCTCTGCCATATGCCGGTGTTCGGCACATACCAGCAGCCGAAGGGCTCCCCCGTCCAGCTCTGCTTGCCGCGCGGAATGGCGGGATCGAGCGGGTCGCGGCACCGCACGACGATCGTATTCTCCCCCCGCCGCACATAGGGCGTGATGTCCGCCGTAAAGGGCGTAAACCCGCCGGCGTGGTGCGCCGCATGCCTGCCGTTGATCCACACGTCCGTCTCGTAGTCGGCGGCGTTGAAGCAGAGGAGCGTCCGCCTGCCGCGTGCGCGGTCGGGGAAGGTGCGGCGGTACCAAACCGTGCCGTGGTGCGACCTGTCGCCGATGCCGCTCGCCTCGTACTGATAGCTGAACGGCACCCGGATGCGCATGGGGAACGCCGCCCGTCCCCCCTCGTACTTCGCCGCGCCGTCCCCGTCGTCGAACGCAAATTCCCACTCCCCGTTCAGGGCGAACCAGTCGTCCCGCCGAAGCTGCGGGCGCGGATACTCCATTCTCGTTTCCTGCATATCGCTCCTCCTGTCGCGTAATTTACGCCGTTTCTCCCTCGTGCAAAAAGACGTCATAGACGGCGCGTATGGGCGAACCGTCTCCGCTCTCGATCTTGTCGATCAGCTTGCCGAGCGCAAAGCGCACATAGGCCTCCTTGTCCGTCCCCACCGACGTGAGCCGCATGGGGAAGGGGATCTCCGCGCCGACGTCGTCGTAGCCCACCACCCTGACGCCGCCTCCCAAGAGGAGAAGCAGCGAATAGGCGAGCATATCCGAAAAGCAAAACACGCCGTCCGGGGAAAATCCCTCCGCGGCGAGCGTCTGCAGCCCCTCGGCGATCCCCCCGCCCGCGTCGAGCACCTTTATCTCGTACCCCCGCGCGGCAAGCGCTTCGGAAAATCCCTTCAGCCTGTCCCGCACGCAGGTCATCCGCATGCCCTCGGCGAGGAACAAAAACCGCCGGCAGCCGCAGCGCATCAGCCGTTCCGCGGCCAGCCTGCCCCCCTTCTCGTCGTCCGTCGTCACATAGTTGAGCCCGTCGAGGTCGGTGCGCCGCCCGAGCACGAGCACGGGCACGCCGTAGCGGCGGGTCGCCTCCCGCATCTCGGGCGACGGCTCGAGAAAGCTGACGACGGCGGCCGCCCCGAGGGAGAGCACGTCGCGGTAGACCTCCTCCGTGATCTCGTGGTCGTACGCGCGGAACACCGTCAGAAGCGAATATCCCAGCCTGTCCGCCTCGCGGTACAGATAGTCGATCATCACGGAGAAATAGACGTTGCGCAGCCCGTCGAACACCACGGCGATCGTCTTTTTGCTGCCCACCCGCAGCGAGATCGCGGCATGGTTGGGCACATAGTTGAGCTTCTGCGCCGCCGCCCGCACCCGTCGCTTGGTCTCCTCCGAGAGATACCCTTGGTTGCGGAACACGCGCGAGACCGTCTGCGCCGCAACGCCCGCTTCCCGCGCCACGTCCTTGACCGTCACCCTGTCCTTCGCCATATTTCCTCTACTCCCCGGCGAACAGCTTGCAGCCCGCACGGCGGAACTCCTCGATCTTCTCATCCAGCCGCGCCCGCGGAACGTTCAGCCGCACGGCGAGGCAATCCGCGCACAGCCTCTCCTCCCCGGGGTGATATTTTACGTTCAGCCCGAGCTCGTTGAAGGTGAGCCCCTTCCCGCAGACGGCGCAGTTCATCTTGCGTTGACGACATGCAGGCGGTACACGGCGCAGCTGTGCGGGCGGACTTCGCTCTGCACAACGCCGTTTACAAAGCGCGCCTCCTCGCCCGTGTACACTTCCTTCCCCTCCAGCCGCTTGCCGCTGAAGCACGGCACGCCGAGGTCGTCGGCGGAGACCCAGAAGTTGGCGTTCCCCTCCGTCATGTTGAAAAAGCCGAGCGCCACGTCCCCGTTTGCGAGGGCGCGGACGATGACGGGCAGATCGGCGTTGTCCCAGAATTTCATCATATAGGGGCGGTTGCCGCGCGCGTCCTGCGAAATGGCGATGAGCTCTCGGTTGGTGAGCGTCCTCTTTGTCTCCCCGTCCATCGCTCGGACGTCGCAGCCGATCATGAGCGGGGAGGCGAGCAGGCACCACGCAGCAAAGTGCAGACGGTACTCGTCGTCCGTGCAGCCCGTCAGCCCGACGTTCCCCTTCCCGTGCATGCCCACGACGAGCATATCCATATCGTTGAAGCAGCCGATCCCGCCGTACGGCAAAATGTCGTATTGGCGTTTGATGAGATCCTTCACCGATTCGAAGCTGTCGAAGATGTCGGGCGTGGAACGCCACATGTTCGCCCCCGTCGTCCCGATCCACAGGTGCGTGTCGTCGGAACCCCAGCTGCACCCGCTGAACAGGATGTCTCTGCCGCTGTTCGCAAGCGCCAGCCCCATGCGGCGGTAAAGCGACTTGCCCTCCAGCCCCGCGGGTTTGAAGCAATAGTCGTATTTCAGGAAGTCCACGCCCCAGCGCGCAAAGGTACGCGCGTCGGTGTACTCGCGGTTGAGACTGCCGGGGTACTCCGCACACGTCATGGCGCCGCAGCAGGAATACATGCCGAGCTTGAGCCCCATCGCGTGGACGGCGTCGGCGACGTACTTCATGCCGTGGGGGAATTTTTCGGGATCGGGCACGAGCCTCCCGTTCCTATCCCGCTCGCGAAGCGCCCAGCAGTCGTCGATGACGACGTACTCGTAGCCCGCAGCCCGCAACCCGGTGGAGACGAGCGCCTCCGCCGATTGGAGGATGAGCGCCTCGTTGATGTCCTTCGCAAACGTGTTCCATGTGTTCCACCCCATCGGCGGCGTGTTTTTTATCATGTTTCCTCCCCTTTCCGCGTCCCCCGCGGATAAGTTAACGTTAATATATTTGCAAACATTATAACAGATATTTTTGCTTTGTCAACGGTTTTACAAAAATCCTCCGCGCAATGCTTGCAATCTTCCCCGTGAATTGCTATAATACGAAAAAAACCACGAGGGATACCATGGCAAAAGTAGTTGTAGTGACGGGCGCGTCGAGCGGCATCGGGCTTGCGACGGCGACCCGTCTTGCAAGGAGCGGCCATCGCGTATACGGGCTGGCGCGCCGCCCCTTCGAGAGCGATCTATTTCAATGCTTTCAGGCGGACGTGACCGATCTTTCCGCCGTGGAGGGCGTTCTGCAGACGGTCTGCGAGCGCGAAGGCCGCATCGACGCCGTCGTCAACAACGCGGGCATGGGCATCGCGGGCGCCGTGGAATACGCCACGCCCGAGAACATCCAGCGCATCTTCGACATCAATCTCACCGCGCTCGTGAAAATTTCTTCCGTCGCCGTCAAATATCTCAAAAAGACAAAGGGAAATTTGGTGAACATCGGCTCGGTGGCGGGCGCATTGCCCATCCCCTTTCAGGCGTGCTATTCGGCGACGAAGGCGGGCGTTGCGAACTTCTCCCTCGCGCTCGACGGCGAGGTGCGCCGCTTCGGCGTGAAGGTGACCTGCATCCAGCCGGGCGACACCAAAACGGGCTTCACCGCGGCGCGCGTCGTGGAGGGCGGCGAGGCGGACTACGGCGGCCGCATCGGCAAGTCGGTCAAGCGCATGGAGCACGACGAGCAGAACGGCAAGAGCCCGGACAGCGTGGCGAAAGCCGTCGCGCGGACGCTCAAAAAACGCCGTCCGCCGCTCAAGATCACCGTCGGCGGACAGTACAAATTTTTTGTGGGACTGCAAAAACTGCTCCCCACCCGCTTCGTGAACTTCATCCTGCGCAAACTCTACGCCTGACCCTCTTCTTGCCCCCTCCTCGGGGGGAAGCAAGTTTTCGCGCATCGGCAAAGCCTCTTTTGAAACACGTGACGATCGCGCGGTTCTCCTGTACAAAAAATGCGTATGCACTCGTATACGCACTTACATTTATTTATACTCGACTTGCGGTTGCTTTCCCACCGTTTATCCGTGCTGCGAAAATGCTCCTCGGCAGATTGGCCGAATCAACGTATCTTTCGGCAAAACATTTCCCGTAAAACATACATTCATAAATTTTAGCGTAGTAATCGACAAGTTTGTCGTCAAATTTTTCCGTAACGCAATGGAGCAAGGATTCATTCCTTGCCTTGAACATGCCGTAAATAAAGTTTTTATCCCCCCACAGAGGGCGCTCAATGTCGATGACGCACTTCAATCGCCCGCCACGGAAAATAAAATTTGCCATATTGCAATCGGATGGTACGAAAGAGGCCTCCGACAATCTCGGCACCATGTCGAGGCCCTTGTATAGTATCCCTTTCCGTTGCGGATTTGCGCGGTCAATCACCGATTTCAGGAAGGATCGCCATGATGAAAATTGCGCCCTGCGGTCTTTTTCGAAAAAACCAAATGACGGTGCCGTTATCTGCGCAGCCCTTTGCATAAAGCACACGACCTGGGATAACAGCGCTACATCGCAATTTTTTCGGTAGAAGATCTCCCCCTCCACTCTATCCTCCTCTAAAACGGTGAAGTCCTCGATCAATTCTCCTTTTTGATATATTTTTCCGATATTGACGACCGGCATCCCATGCTCGACAAGAAGATCATGAGCCGCCTTTTCGATATAATACGATTCATCGGTTTGAAGGGTGTTGTATACCGACCGGGCAATCTTAATGACTTTATTACCCTTGGCAAATATATAATGTTTCTCGCTATAATTCAGCGGCGTATATCCGAGAGACACGAAACGATGGAAATACGGCTCTTCCTGGGGATTGTTTATCATCTTCATCGCCGATAAATTTCATTCTTTTTGATGACGCTTTGTATGAGCGTAGTATCAACACCGAACTCTTCCCCCTGTGCCGCGATGGACGCAATATCCTTGGGGAGACAACTGCCACCGTAACCACGGTTATCTTCATAGACGAACGTATGGCTTGCGCCAATACGGGGATCGGCGATCCACATCTCTCTCGCCAGATGATAGTCGGCTCCAAGCGCCTTTGCAATGTCATACATTTCGTTGCAAAATGTTACCTTTGTTGCCAAAAAGGCATTTTCCATATATTTTGCCATTTCAACAGTCTTTGCGTCTGCCTGATAAATGCGCACGTTGGAAGTTATGACCTTTTGATAGGTTTTTATCGCCAAGTCGATCCCCTTTCTCGTCCCCCCAAACGATAACCACGTTCTATCGTTCAAAT
Source organism: uncultured Clostridia bacterium (assembly GCA_947629845.1). Classification (GTDB taxonomy): domain Bacteria; phylum Bacillota; class Clostridia; order Christensenellales; family Borkfalkiaceae; genus Gallimonas. The sequence continues at coordinate 1,218 of CANRFD010000062.1, read as the reverse complement.
TCGCAAACGGATGGGCGACCGTTTCTCCGTAATATTCTGGTTGAAACACGATCTCTTTTCCCAACTTTTGCATCATCTCATCGGTAAAACCGACACGCACGGTAGATCTCAACACGATCAGGGGGACATTCAGCCAGCCTAAAACTTCTTCGACGGCACTCGTGTCACAATGGCCGTCCTCTCTTTGCGGCGTAGGGACGCACACAAAAACCGTATGGCAATCGTTGATCTCCGCTTGCGTTCCCATTTCCAAATATTTATCATAGATGATTGCCTCTTTGAATAACCCGTGCATCGCTTTGCCGACATGGCCGTATCCGACGATCCCGATTTTCATTTTTTTCTCCTCCTTATCTGATCCCGTGATGATATCTTGTATAGAGCCCGAGGTAGCGCTCCAATAAATCAATCGCTTGCAACGGGTCTTCAACGCCATAGATTTTGTCGTCGATCCCTTTGTATCGCTCCCTGTTGTCAAGCCGCTGCCCCGCAAGTCTGCTGCTCCATCCGTCTACATTGGTGTAAGCGATCACCGGTCTGAACAGCGACCATGCGAGCGCAATTTCCGAAAGCGTTCCGCTACCGCCGCCGATGGCAATGACGCCGTCCGCGTTTACGACCACCCCATTCCGCATGACGTCCAAGCCCGTGGGGATGACGATGTCCGCATAACAGTTCGCCGTCGTCCTATCGAAAGAAGGGAGAATCGCGACCGTGTCGCCCTCTCGGTATTTCTCCGACGATTTTGCCCCACGAAACACCGCTTCCATAACGCCGCCCAATCCTCCGCTTTGAACTCGGTATCCCGCATCCACAAGCGCCCTCCCGGTGTCAAAGGCAAGCCGATACTTAAAACTATTCTCCTCGAGTTTTCCGTCGCCGATCACGGCTATTGTTTTTTTCATGCGCTCTTCTCCTTTGTTCTGTAAATTTGCACCGTCACGACCCCTTCATTATAACTATCTATGAGCTCGAATTCCACCGCCGCGCCATTTGACGTGATCCTGTTCAAGTCGGTTGCCAAGGTTTGAAAGAATACCAACTCCCGCTTCCCGATATCGGTGCCGTTGATTTCCAAATCGGCCCCTTGGATTTTAATGAGAGTCAGACGGTTGAAAGAAAATTTATTGTCCTTAAGCCGATAGACCGTCGCCGGAATATTGAAGTAAAATTTATATGGCGCCCGGGAGATCAATGCCTCCTCCGTCCTTGCATCGA
>CANRFD010000061.1 GCA_947629845.1 uncultured Clostridia bacterium | reverse complement strand
CTTCGGGGGTGAGTTTGCGGCAGGCGCCGCGGTCGAGCCCCGTAAGGGTCAGCTCCCCCACCTTCACCCGCTTCAGAAAGTCGACGTGCTTCCCAACGACCTCGAACATCTTGCGTATCTCCCTGTTTTTGCCCTCGGTGAGCGTAACGTGCAGCTTGGTGTAGGCCTTGCTCGTTTCGGCGACGGCGATCTTGCACTTCTTTGTGACGACACCCTTTTCGATCTCCACGCCCGCGCGCAGGCGGTTGAGCTGGACGGGCGTGACCGTGCCCTCCACGCGCACGAGATAGGTCTTGGGGATCTCGTTCATCGGCGACGTGAGACGGTACGCGAGGTCGCCGTCGTTCGTCAGGATCAGCAGCCCCTCCGTATCGTAGTCGAGCCTGCCGACGGGGACGACGTGGCCTGCGCCTGCGGGCAGGAGATCCATCACCGTCTTTCTTCCCTTGTCGTCCGAGACGGTGCACACGCATCCCTTGGGCTTGTTGAGCAGGTAATATTCGAATTTGACCTTGTGCGAGAGCAGTTTGCCGTCGAGCATGACGGCGTCGCTCTCCGTGACGTCGTCCCCCGCCTTTGCGGGTTTTCCGTTGATCGTCACCCTGCCCTCTGCGATGATCTCGTCGCTGCCGCGGCGGGACGCAACGCCCTGTTCGGCAAGAAATTTGTTGATGCGCATGGTTTGCTCCGTAGAATTTGTTCTCTTAAATGATATACAAATTCTGCGAAAAAAGCAAGTTGTTTTCGAGGTATATTTTCATCAGCCCGGCGATTTCCCCCGACGCTTCGGGCAAGGGCTCGCGCAGTTCGACCTCGGTGCGGACGCGCGCGCTTTCCTCCTCCGTGAGCGGATAGGCGAATGCGCGGCGGACGGCGTAGCCCCGCACGGGGACGGACGTGTCGCAGAGCGTCTGCAAACGGTATGCCACGAAGGCGGCGTCGAGGAGCTCCGCCGAGCGTTCGTACATCTGCGGGCAGTCGAGGACGACGGAGACGAGCTTCATGCCGCCGCGCTCCGCGCTCGTGACGAGGCACCTGCCTGCCGCTGTCGTGAAGCCCGTCTTTACCCCGATCGCGCCCTCGTAATTCGACAGCATCTTGTTCTTGTTTTTCCACTTGCGGGGCTCGTAGAAGCGGCAGGAGACGATCTCTTTGAAGGTCGGATCCTCCATTGCGTAGGCGGCGATGAGCGCGAGGTCGCGCGCCGTCGTGTAGTGGCGTTTATCCGGCAGCCCGTGGGGATTGACGAATTTGCTGTTTTCGGCGCCGAGGAGCGCCGCTTTTTCGTTCATCGCCTGTGCGAACGCCTCCACGCTGCCGCTGTGGTGAAGGGCGAGCGCGACGGCGCAGTCGTTCCCCGAGCGGAGCATGAGCCCGTACAGGAGATCGCGCACGGTGTAGACGTCGCCCGCCTTCAGGTAGACGCTGGAGCCCTCCACCCCCGCGGCCTGCGGCGGGATGCAGACTTCCTCGTCGAGGTCGCAGTCGTCGATGACGAGGATGGCGGTAAGGATCTTGGTCGTGCTCGCCATCGGGAGGTCGGTACGGGCGTTTTTTTCGTGCAGAACGCGGCGCGAGGAGACCTCCACGACGCATTCCGCCCTGCCCTCCGAGGCCGCCGCGGCGTGCGCCGTGCGCGAGACGGGAATGAGCGGCGCGAGGAGCAGCGCGAGCGCAAGCAACAGGATGATAAATTTATTCCGCGTCATTTGCCTTATTCACACACTTCCCGATGATCTCGCCCGCCTTTTCGATGAGCCCGTCCAATGGGTCGTCGGTGATGCGCACCACGCGGCATTCCTTCCCGTCGTCGATGAGAAAGCCCGCGGGTTTGATGTTGACGACCGTTCCCGCGCCGCCCGCGAACGGGTAGCATTCGTCCTCCTTGATGGCCTTTACTTCGCCGTACTCGCCGCCTCCCGACAGATACCCCATCGTCACCTTGGTGAAGGGTATGATCTGTGCGCCGCTCGCGGAGTACACGGGCTTGCCGATGACGGTGTTTACGTCGATGAGCCCCGTCAGCTGTTCGGCTGTCTTTTCCATGATGCCGTCGATTTTTTTTCTCTTATCCAATTTATGATCGCCTCCAATATTTTTTTGACGATTGCTATCGTCAGAATAAAGCCGTTGAATACGGTTGCCGCCTGCAGAGAGAGCTTGAGCACACGATCTTCCGTGAGTAGCACGGTGTTTTTGAGCGAAACGAAGGGATACCTCGTCCGGATGACGGAAAACGCCGCGGAGACCGACGACGTCAGGGCGGCCGCGAGCATGACGCCGTAGAGCTTTTCCGCCCCGTTCACCTCGATGACCTGATGCAGCCGCCAGAGCTGGAAGCCCTTTGTGATCTCGAACTTTTTGCGCGTGTCGCTCATTTCGGCATACGGCACAAAGACCGCCTTCTTTTCGGTGAGATGGACGGCAACGCCGTCGGGACGGAGCTGGGCGTATCCGCCGAATACCTTGAGCCTTCTGTACAGGCAAAGAGCGAACCACGCCTTGTTCTCCGCCGCGTCCACATACCCGTCTACGTAGACGAATACGGGGAAAAAGAAGAGCAAAACCCCGAAAAACAGGGAGTAAACGAAAAGTTCGCCCATAACCGTAATATGGGCGAACCGAAGAAAATTATTTATTCCGGAAAAAGTTCAGGAAATTTTTACGAGATCCTCTCCGTCGAGATCGCGGAGGAAGTCGGGAAGTTCGTAGCCGCCCTCGGCGACCTCTTCCGCGGGGCGCTCCGTCGGCCGCTCCTCCGCCTTGCGGGGTTCGGGCGTCTCGGTTGCTTCTTCCCCCTCCTGCGGCTCCGCCTCGTCCTTGCGGGCGTAGAGGTAGCTGTCGCGCTCGGATTCGGAAGTGATCTGGGCGAGCAAATCGTTGTAGTCGGGCAGCTCTTCGAGCGATTTCAGCTTGAAGCGTTTCAAAAATTCGTCGGTCGTGGCGAACAGGACGGGGCGGCCGACGGCGTCCTTCCTGCCGCAGGGATAGATGAGCTTCAGGTCGAGCAGCATGTTGACCGCATAATCGCTGTTGACCCCGCGCAAAAGTTCGATCTCGGTGCGGGTGATGGGCTGTTTGTAGGCGATGATGGCGGCGCACTCCAAAATGGTGCGGGTGAGCTCCTTTTCGCGGATGGGATTGAGCACGGCGGCGACACTCTCCTTATACGCGGGATTGGAGGCGAGCTGCGCCTTCTTGTTAAATTCGAGCAGCTGGATGCCGCCGTCCGGGCCGTATTTTTCGCGCAGTTCGTCGAGCGCACGGGAGATCTCGCGCGCGGTGACGTTGAGCTTTTCGGCGATATCCGCAAAGGCGACGGCCTTCCCCGACGCAAACAGGATGGATTCAATTATATTCGTCAATGTCTCCAAGGGGCTCCTCCGTTCTGTCGGGGTTCAAAGTGATCGTGATGCGCCCGAACGCCTCGAATTGCGTCACCTGCAAATATTGGTGTTTCAATAGCTCCAAGAGCGCCTGAAACGTCGTGATGATCTCGGATTTTGTGACAACGCTCGCGAACAGCTCTTCAAACTCGACCTTTTCCTGCGTTTCGAGGCACTCGAGGATGAAGGTGATCTTGTCCTCCACCGTGTATTCGTCGCGCGGGATCTCGCGCACGCTCTGGACGGCGAGCTCGGTATCCCGCTTCTTCAGAAGCACCGTGAGTGCGCTGACGAGCCCGTTCATCGTGAGACTGTCCAAAGAAAAGACGGTGCGCGTCTCGCCGACCTCTTTATCGGGCTCCTTGAAGTAGTAGCCGATCGTCTCGAGCTTTTTGAGTTTTGCCGCCTCCTCCTTGATGAGACGGTATTCCTCGAGGGCGCGAATGACTTCGGCCTTGTCGTCTTCGTTCTCCTCGTACAGCTCGGGATAGTCCTCGAGGTTGGGCACGAGCGACTGCGCCTTGATCTTGATGATGGTGGCGGCCATGTTGAGATAGTCCGTCACCTTTTCCACGTCGAGATACGGCAAGCCGCGCAGGTAATCCAAAAATTGCTCCGTGACCTGCGAAACGAAGATGTCTTTGATTTCGATCTCCTCCCGCGTAACCAGATAGAGAAGCAGATCGAGCGGGCCTTCGAAATTATTCAAAACGGTCGTATAGTCGACGTTGGATTGGAAATCCTCGCGTTTCAAATGTTCTCCTCCCGCAATTTGTTAGCCTATCTATTATAATGCAATCGATGAAAAAAATCAAGGGAAAAGCGGAGATAACGTGAAAATTCCGCCTTTCCCTTCAAAATAAGCGCGTTTATTTGAGCCGCGGCGGGATCACGTCGTTGCGGACGAGGTCGGCATAGGTCTGCGGCTTTACGATGTACTCCGCCTTGCCGCCGTTTACGAGGACGGCGGGCGGGATGAAGTTGCGGTTGTAGTTGCTCGCCATCGAGTAGTTGTAGGCGCCCGTGGAGAGCACGGCGACGATGTCGCCGATGTGCGCTTCGGGTAAGTTGAGATCGACGCCGATGAGATCGCCGCTCTCGCAGCACTTGCCGGCGAGGGAGACGCGCTCCGTCGGCCGTTCTGCTGCGCGGTTGGCGAGGATGGCCGTATATTTGGACTGGTACAGGCAGTAGCGGGGATTATCGAACATGCCGCCGTCGATGGCGACGTACTTTTTCAGCCCCACGATCTCCTTGATCGCCCCGACGGTGTAGAGCGTGACGCCCGCTTCCCCCACGATGGAACGGCCCGGTTCGATGAGAATTTTGGGCGGACGGAGGCTGTAGGTCTTGCAGCCCTCCTTTACCGCACGGATGAGCGCGGACAGGTAGCCGCGGTAGCCCTCGGCGGGAATGCGTGCGTCTTCATCGGTATACCAGATGCCGAAGCCGCCTCCCATATTGAGCTCCTGCATCTCGAAGCCGAGTTTTTGGCGCATTTCGGCGGCAAAGCGCATGTTTTTCTGCACGGCAAGCACGAACGACTGCTCCTCGAAGATCTGCGAGCCGATGTGGCTGTGATAGCCCATGAGACGAAGATGCGGCTTTTTGAGCACGTACGCCGTGATCTCCTCCGCCGCGCCGCTCTGAATGGAAAAACCGAATTTGGAGTCGGGGGTCGCCGTCTGCACATAGGCGTGCGTGTGCGCCTCGACGCCGGGATTGACGCGGATGAGCACATTTTGCACGATCCCGCGCTTTTTTGCCTCCTCCTCGATGAGATCGGCTTCGGTGTAGGCGTCCACCACGATGCAGCCGATGCCGCAGTCGAGCGCGTAGGCGATCTCACGAGGCAGCTTGTTGTTGCCGTGCATGTAAATTTTGTCTGCGGGGAAGCCCGCGCACATCGCCGTGTAGAGTTCGCCGCCGGAGACGACATCCACGCCGATGCGCTCCTGCTTTGCGATGGCGTAGACGGCTTCGCAGGAAAACGCCTTCGAGGCGTAGAGAACGAGGCCGTTGCCGCCGTATTCCTCCGCGATCGTCTCCCGGTAGACGCGCATCATGCTGCGGATGTACGCTTCGTCGAACACGTAGAGCGGCGTGCCGAATATCTCCGCGAGCTCGACGCAGTCCGCTCCGCCGATTTCCAAGTGACCTTTTTCGTTGATTTTGAGTGTTTCTCGCGTGTTCATGGCTATATTATATCACAGCGCGGAAACGCGGTCAATCAAAAAGACGCAATCACCGCCGAAAAGCGGCAATTACGTCTGACATAGTACTTCGCAAAATTCCTATTTTCAGCTCCAATTGTGGGCGAGATCGCGGTATGCGTCCCACCAGCCGAAGCGGTTTGCCGCCTCGAGCGTGACGATGTTCGTCCGCCCGACCTCCACGCCGTCGCAGTACAGCGTTGCCGTGCCGACGCACTCCCCCTTGGCGACGGGCGCCTTGAGCGCCTCGCGGATGGTGATGTCGACGGTGCAGTTTTGCTGTTCGCCGCGCTTTGAAAAGGCCTTCAGCGACGTTTCGGGCGCGATGGCGACGTCCTTTTCCTTGCCGCCCTGCACGATGGCGCGCTGCTCAAGCGGAGTCCCCGCCTCGAGGTAGGTGTGCGTTTCGTAGGTCGCGAAGGCTTCGTCGAACATCGAGGAGACGGACGCATTGCGGATCTTGGAGCTCTCCGCGCCGATGACGACGGCGATCAGGCGCGTGTCGTCGCGCTTGGCGGTGGCCGCAAGGCAGAACCCCGCTTCGTTGGTGAAGCCCGTCTTTCCGCCGTCGCACCCCGGATAGAAGCGCACCAGCTTGTTGGTGTTCGTCATGCTTGTAATTCGGCCGTCGGGATGGGCGAAGTCCTCCAGCCAAACTTTGGAAAATTCAAAGTATTTTTTGTGCCGAAGAAGTTCCCGCAGCATGACGGACACGTCCTTGGCGCAGGAATACTGCGGGTCCTTAGGGAGCCCCGTGCAGTTTGCAAAGAGCGTATTTTCGGCGCCGAGCTCCTTTGCGCGGGCGTTCATAGCGGCGATGAACCCCTCTTCGCTGCCCGCGATGCGCTCGGCGAGCGCCACGCAGGAGTCGTTTGCCGAGCAGACGGCGACGCTCTTCATGAGCTGTTCGGCGGTGTACGTGAGCCCTTCGCCCAAAAATACCTGCGAACCGCCCATGCCGGACGCCCGACCGCTGACTGTGATCTGTTCCCCGTAGGAGAGCCGCCCGTCCTCCACCGCCTCGAAGGAGAGGAGCAGCGTCATGATCTTGCACATGCTCGCGATGGGTAGGCGCTGCGTCTCGTTTTTCGCATAGACGACGGCGCCCGTCGCCTCGTCGCAAAGGTAGGCCGCCTTGCCCGCAGGTTCTTTGGAGAGCGCGGAGGCCTGTCCGCCCGCGGGGACGCCCGCTGCCAACCCGACGCCCGCCGCGACCACGGCAAGCGCTGATACGATAAACTTTTTCATGCCTACAGTTTGCGCAGGTTTTCTGAAATTACGCGCTTCAAAAAATATTTCCGAGCGGATGGAAGAGCGCGAGCAGGAGCAGCATTTCCGCGAGGCCGATCGCGAGGACGACGGCAAACAGGCAGAGAAAATCGGCAACGAGCGCGAGCCAATCGCCCTTCCCGAACCCGAAATGCGGGGCGCGGAAAAAGGAAAGGACGCCCGCACAGCACAGGACGGCGTCGACGAGCAGGTGAATGGGCAAATAGAGCGCAAGCACGATGAAGGCGCCGGATACGCGGTAGACGGAGAAGAAGATGTATAAACTTCCGCCGAAGGTGTAGGCGCGGTAGCCGATCACGATGGGCGGAAAGACGCAGGCGACCGGGTGGACGCCCGCCGCGGCGGCGAGGATAAGGAGAAGCCCGTGGCCGAGCGCGCGTTCAAAGAAGATCTCGAGTACGCTGCGGTCGGAAAAGCAGACGCGGTTGACGAATCTGTCGCAGACGGTCAGGTGGTAGTCGTAGATCGCCGGCGTCGTGATAAAGACCATTCCCAATACAAAACCCACGAGAAAGAGCGCGAGAAAGGCGATCAGGGTCTTTTTCCTCCCGAGCGCGCGGGAAAAGCAGTCTCGCACATGAAAAAAAGGGTTCATATAAAATGATATGACCCCTTTCGTCAAATTATTCCCTTTTTCGTCAATTGCCGAGCATGTTCTGGATGGCGATCCCGTAGCCGCGGGTCGGATCGTTGATGAACACGTGGGTAACGGCGCCGATGAGCTTGCCGTTCTGGATGATGGGACTGCCGCTCATCCCCTGCACGATGCCGCCCGCCTCGGCGATGAGCCGTTCGTCGGTCACTTTGATGACAAAATTTTTGTTCTCGCGGTTTTCGGCGTCCACTTTGGCGATGACGATCTCGTACTTTTGCGGGCGGATGCCGTCGATCGTCGAATAGATGAAGGCCGAACCGATGCTCGCCTCCGTGACGGGCGCCGTCTTGGCCGTTGTGCAGCCCGAAAAATCGTAGGAAGCGTCGAACGTTCCGTAGAGCCCCGCTTCGCAGACGGTCTCGGCACGGGCGATGCAGTTATCGTTCATGAAGAGGCCGCGGAGTTCGCCCGCACGCCCGCGCTTCCCCCTGTTGACGCCGATGACGCTGCAGAGATAGACGCTTGCGTCGGCGATCTCGAGCGTGTTTTTCCCCTCGTCGCAGACGGCGTGGCCGAGCGCACCGAAGCGCAGGTCGGACTTGCGGATGTATGTTACCGTGCCGATCCCGGAGAGCGTATCGCGGATGAGCACGCCCAACTTGTATTTGCCGCTCTTTTCGTCCTTTACGGGCGTGAC
>CANRFD010000060.1 GCA_947629845.1 uncultured Clostridia bacterium | reverse complement strand
GTGGAAAACGTGGTAAAATATGCCGTGGCTATGGAAGAAAGGCCGCTTCTGCGGCAGGAGACAAACGTATGGTAATCGACGATAAAACATTTTCCGAGAGCGTGGAGCGGGTGCTTCACGCCGATTTTGCATGCGACTTCGAGAGCGCGGGCCCGCGCGAGCTCTACAACGCCGTCTCCAAGGCGGTGATGGTGCAGTCGTTCGACGCGTGGAACGCGGGCAGAAAGAGCGGGAAAAAGCGGTGCGCCTACTTTTCCGCCGAATTTCTCATGGGGCGTTCCATCTTCGCGAACCTTCTCAACCTCGGCTGCCTCGGCGCGGCAAAGCGGGCGCTCGCGGCGGTGGGGCGCGATCTCAACGACTTCGAGGAGGTGGAGGACGCAGCCCTCGGCAACGGCGGCCTCGGAAGGCTCGCCGCCTGCTATCTCGAGAGCGCGGCGACGATGGGCATTCCCCTCGACGGCTACGGCATCCGCTACCGCTACGGGCTGTTCCGCCAGACCTTTGTGGACGGCTACCAGCACGAGGAGGGGGACGATTGGCTGAAGTGGGGCGACCCGTGGAGCGTCCGCGCCGACCGCGACGCCGTCATCGTGGAGTTCGCCGACCAGAAGGTCAAGGCGGTGCCCTACGATATGCCCATCTTCGGCTATCATAACGACGTCGTGAACAACCTGCGGCTGTGGTCGAGCGAGCCCATCAACGAGTTCGACTTCAACGCTTTCAACGAGATGAAGGGGGACAGGACGGCGCTCGAAAACTTCAACGCCACGAAAATCTGCGACGTGCTCTATCCCAACGACAACACGATGGTGGGCAAAATTTTGCGCCTCCGCCAGCAATATTTCCTCGTCTCGGCGTCCCTGCAGGACATTTTGCGCAAATACAAGGCGCAGGGCAAAAAGCTGAAGGATCTCGATAAGAGCTACTGCTTCCAGCTCAACGATACCCACCCCGTCATCGCCATTCCCGAACTGTTGCGCCTGCTGCAAAAGGAGGGAATGGGGTTCGAAGAAGCGTTCGCCGTGTGCGCAAAGACCTTCAATTTCACCAACCACACCATCATGGCGGAAGCGCTGGAAAAGTGGGATGCGCTCGCCCTCTCCGACCTGCTGCCCGACGTCTACGACCAGATCGTCGCCTGCCAGCACCGCCTCGAGAGCGAGGGGCTCGACAAGGAGAAGTACTTCATCATCCGCGACAACGTCATCCACATGGCAAATCTCGCCATCTACGTCTCGTCCAAGGTCAACGGCGTCGCCGAGATCCACACCAACATCTTAAAGACCGACGTATTCAAGGATTGGTACGAGCTCTATCCCAAGAAGTTCGTCAACGTCACCAACGGCATCACGCCCCGCCGCTGGATGCTTCTCAACAATCCCGAAATGGCGGCGCTCATCGACTCCAGGATCGGCGAGGGCTGGCACACCGATTTGATGCAGCTGCGCGGCTTAAAGCAGTACATCCCCGAAATTCTGCCCGATTTCAAGCGCATCAAGGGGGAGAACAAGCAGAAGCTCGTCGCCTACATCGCAGAGCACGAGGGCGTGGACATCCCGCCAGAATTTGCCTTCGACGTGCAGGTAAAACGCCTGCACGAGTACAAGCGGCAGATGCTTAACGCCCTCTCCATTCTGTACTTCTACTACGGCATCAAGGAGGGGAAGATCAAGGATTTCCCGCCCACAGCCTTCATTTTCGGCGCCAAGGCCGCGCCCGGCTACTACAACGCCAAGGCGATCATCAAGTTCATCAACGAGATCTCCAAGCTCGTCAACTCCGACCCCGAGGTCAACGGTGTGATGCGCGTGGTGTTCGTGCAGAACTACAACGTCTCCTATGCGGAAAAGATCGTCTGCGCCGCCGATATCTCCGAACAGATCAGCATGGCGGGCATGGAGGCGAGCGGCACGGGCAACATGAAGTTCATGCTCGGCGGCACGGTGACGCTCGGCACCCTCGACGGCGCGAACGTGGAGATCTGCGAGGAGGCGGGAAGGGAGAACAACTGCATCTTCGGCGCGACGGTGGAGGAGGTCGCGGGCATCAAACAGTTCTACTGCCCGCGCGAGTTCATCGAACAGGACGAGGAGCTCAAACGCGCCGTAAATACGCTCATCGACGGCACCTTCCCCGACGAAGAGGGCATGCTGAAGAAGCTGTACGACAGCCTCGTCGACGGCCACGAGCCCGACCGCTACCTCGTCTGCTTCGATTTCCGCAGCTACATCCGCGCCAAGGAAGGGCTGCTCCGCAGCTACGGCACCGACGAATTTTACGAAAAGTGCCTGCTCAATATGTGCGCGGCGGGCAAGTTCTCGGCCGACCGCTCGGTCTCCGATTACGCCCGTCTCATCTGGAAAATCAAATAAACGCTGTGAGAAAACGCGCCCCGCAAGGTTGCTTGCCGGGCGCGTTTTTGCGTCTAAAAGAAAACCACGCAATATTCGCGTGGTTCAAAAGAGGCTTTGCCGATGCCCGAAAACTTGCTGTCCTCTCGAGGGGAAAGTGTCCCCGCAGGGGACAAAAGGGGTGTCATTCCTACCGCCGCGAAAAGGTTATGTTGTCATTTCGACCAAGCCGCGGAAACGGCGCAAACGCGGCGTCTCCCGCATAAAATGTAGTAACGGCAAGGCCGTACTTTATGACGGAGGTTTCAGGCAATGTGTAATTGCTGTCAATCATTTTTCTGCGGCGTGGCGAACGCGCTCGACAACCTGTTCGCCTGCCCCTGCAACAACAACGGGAACAACGGCTGCGGCTGTAACAACGGCTGCGGCTGCAACGGCAACAACGGGAACGGGTTCGCCGGCGCGATCAACAACCTGTTCAACAACGGCTGCGGCTGCAACGGCAACAACGGGAATTGCGGCTGCAACGGCGGCAACAACGGCTGCGGCTGCGGCGACATCTACTATGCGCGGCAGTATGCGCTCGGCCCCTTCTCGGGCGGCTGCAACGTCTGCGGATACTGACGGAAAACACTGCGCGGCGCCGCTTGTCGGCGCCGTTTTTTCACAAAAGAAGTTTTCAAAGTTGGAAAATTTCGCTTGCAAAAGCGCGGGGGCGGTGATATAATAGCGCTTATCGAGGGCACTATGAACATTGCATTGCACAAACCGAAAAAGCCGACCCGCCTCCAACTCGAGAAGCTGTTCGTCTACGCCGTCATCATCATCGCGGGCAACGCGCTGGCGTCGGCCGCGTCCGCATTTTTCATCATTCCGAACAACCTCTCCATGGGCGGAACGACGGGGCTCGGCATCTTCGTCCGCAATCTCATCGTCAAAATTTACGGCGCGCCGACGGATTGGTCGGAGTGGGCGGTCTCCATCACCACCTATTCGGTGAACATCGCGCTCTTTATCCTCGGCACGGTGCTCCTCGGGAAGAAGTTCGCCGCCTCCGTGCTCGCGGGGACGGTGCTCTATCCCACCTTTTTGACGGTATTTCAGGTCGCCGAACGCGGGGTGGAGGGGCTGAACGGCAACGCGCCGCTGTGCTCCGACAATCCGCTGCTCGCCGCCATCATCGGCGGGCTGGTGTTCGGGCTGGGCATCGGCATCGTGGTGCGCGTGGGCGCCTCCACGGGCGGAACGGACATCCCGCCGCTCATCCTGCAAAAGTACTTCAATTTCCCCGTCTCGGTGTCGATGTGGATCTTCGACATGACCATCGTCGCCATGCAGCTGTTCGTCATCACGCCCTTCGAAAACGCGCTCTACGGCGTCGTCATCGTCCTGCTTTCCTCCTTTGTCGTCGGCAGGGTCGCGCCCATCGGCATGCGCCGCACGCAGGTGAAGATCATCAGCACCAAGTACGAGGAGATCCGCGACATGATCTTAACCAAGATCAAGCGCGGCGTCACCGTGCTGTACGGGCAGACGGGGTATCTGAAAAACGACTGCCGCATGATCCTTACCATCGTCTCCCACCGCGAACTCGTGGCGCTCAAGGCGGAAGTCCAGCGCATCGACCCCGAGGCGTTCATGACCATCGGCGTCATCTCCGAAGTGCGCGGCCGCGGCTTCCATTCGGACGGGGTGGATTTTCTCATGCCGCAGGACAAGGCGAACCCCAACCTTCCGCAGCAAAAGGCGGAGGCCGCCGAGGGGACGCCCGAGCCGCAAAATAGCGACAAGCCGTAAAAATTCCCCATAAAATAACAACAAGCCGTGCATTTGCACGGCTTGCATTTTTGTTTAACGGTTATTTTTTCTTTTCTTGCCGCCGCTTGTCGTTGATGAGCTCGAGCGCCTTTTCGTCGATGAGCGAAATGCCCTCCGCCTTGGCGATCTGCACCATCTGGGTGAGCGCGGCCTTCAAAAACACGCGCGGGATCTTCACGAGCTTTGCGCACGCCCCGTCGGTGAACTGCACGTCGGGGTCGATGCGCTTTGCGGCGTAGATGACGGACTGCACGTCGCCGTCCTTCGCCTGTATCTTCTCGGCGAACGGCCGCTTGAATTTGGAGCACCAGAAGTTGGTGCTGTCGCGGTAGCCGTAGTCGACGGGCACGGCGGGGAAGCCCGCGCCCTTCACGCCGTCGATGATGGTGCTGCGGTACTTGGGCTTCATGAGTATCCTGTCGATCTTCAGGATGAAGTGGGCGCCGAATTTGCTCGTGATGCCGTTAAAGTTGCGGTAGGGGGGCTCGTAGCCCTCGAGGGGGCCCGCCTTGTCGAGATAGGCGTCCTCGAGCGCGCTGTCCCACGTGCATTCGAACACCTGAAAGGCCTCGGCGATGACGAGGGGGCGTTCGCCCTCCGCCTGCCCCTTTTCGAGGGTGAAGAGGCAGTTTTTCATCTTCTCCTCCGTCGTCAGCCCGGGGAAGCCGAGGCGGACGGCCTCGCGGAAAAACTTTCTGTCGTCGGGGATGAAGTTGAGCGAAACTTTGCTCCCGCGGAGGATGTTCTGCGCCGTGTTGGAGCTGTTGCGGCACTCCAAGATCATGGCGTAGTACTCCTTCCCCGCGATGTAGTAGGGGAAGCAGAGCGAGTAGGAACCGAGGTTGGTCTGCCCGTTTTCCGATACCGTGCCCACGAGAATGGTGGGCATGGGGAAAAAGGACGAGGTCTGGTAAAAGTTATCTACGATGCGAAGATCCTGAAAAGACGACATACGGCTGCTCCTTTTTTTGTTGTTCGGCTCTATATTATACGCGCTTTGCGCATTCCTGTCAAGCGGCGGGGGAAGGCATGCGCCCGCTTTCCGCGCGAAAATCCTTTACAAATCGCGCGGAATATGTTATAATAGAGAAAACCAAGGAAGAAAGGGAGGAAGTATGCGCTGTTTGTACTGCAACTGCACGGAGAGCAAGGTCATCGACAGCCGCTCGGCGGATGACGACAGAACCATCCGCCGCCGCAGGGAGTGCATCAATTGCGGCAAGCGTTTCACCACGTATGAGACCATCGAGGTCGCGCCCATCCTCGTCGTCAAGTCGGACGGCAACCGCCAGTCCTTCGACCCGGGGAAGATCAAGCGCGGCATCATCAAGGCCTGCGAGAAGCGCCCTGTACCCCTCGAGAAGATCGACGCGCTCGTCGACGAGATCTCGAAACAGGTCTACAATTCGATGGAACAGGAAATTTCCTCCAAGGCGATCGGCGAAATGGTCATGGAGGGGCTGAAAAAGCTGGACGAGGTGGCGTATGTGCGCTATGCGTCCGTCTACCGCTCCTTTAAGGACATCTCCTCGTTCATGGCCGAACTCCAGAGCATGATGGAGAAAAAGGAAAGCGAAAATTGAGCAAGAGACAGGTCAATATCGGCGGCGTCGTCCTCGGGGGCGGCGCGGTCGTCGTACAGAGCATGACAACGGAAAAGGCGAGCGACGTGGAGAGAAGCGTCGCTCAAATTCTTCGTTTGGAGGAGGCGGGGTGCGAGATCACGCGCGTCGCCGTGGCGGACGAGGCGGACGCCCGCGCCTTGGAAAAGATCAAGCGGCGCATCCGCACGCCCCTCGTCGCCGACGTGCACTTTTCCGCCAAGCTCGCCGTTCTCGCGGTGGAGTGCGGCGCCGATAAGCTGCGCGTCAACCCCGGCAACATCGGCGGCGAACGGGAGATCGCCTACGTTGCCGACTGCCTGAAGGCGCACGGCGTGCCCGTCAGGGTGGGGGCGAACACGGGCAGCATCGAGCCGCACTTTCTCGCAAAATACGGCAGGAGCGCGGAGGCGCTTGTGGGCTCCGCCATGCACAACGTCGCCGCATTCGAGCGGCACGGGGTGGCAAATATCGTCGTCTCCGTCAAGGCGTCCGACGTTCCGCTCACCGTGGAGGCGTACACGCTGCTCGCCGCGCGCTGCCCGTACCCGCTGCACGTGGGCGTCACCGAGGCGGGCGTGGGAAGCGCCGCCCTCGTAAAGAGCGCCGCCGGCATCGGCGCGCTGCTCCTCCGCGGCATCGGCGACACCATCCGCGTGTCCCTCTCCGCCGATCCCGCAGAGGAAGTCTATGCGGCGCACGAAATTCTGCGCGCCTGCGGGCTGGAAAAAAATTACGTCGAGGTCGTCGCCTGCCCCACCTGCGGACGGTGCGAATACGACTGCATGGGGCTCGCCGCGCGCGTCTCCGAGCGCGTCCGCGGCGTGAAGCGGGCGCTGAAGGTCGCCGTGATGGGGTGCGTCGTCAACGGCCCCGGCGAGGCGAAGGGGTGCGACCTCGGGATCGCGGGGGGCAGGGACGCCTGCGTCATCATACAGAAGGGGAGGGAGAACGAGCGCGTGCGCCCCGAAGATGCGGAGCGCGTATTCTTTGCGCGGCTCGGGGAGCTGCTGAAATGAAGAGCAACGAATTTTTGGAGGCGGTGCGCGCCGCGGAGGGTTTGAAGCGCGCCGTGCTGAAAAAGATAGAGGTCGAGGGGAACAGGGCGACGTTCCACCTCGTCACCGATACTTCGTATACCGCCGAGGACGTGGGGTATGCGCGGGAAGTGGCGGCAAAGTTCGTGCCGGACGGCTTTTCCGCCGACGTGCGCGTCGTCAAGTCGGTGCCCGACGCCGAGGGGGTGCGCCGCGCCCTGCTCGAATTTCTGCGCACCCGCTATCCCGCCGTGGCGGCCTTCGTCTCCCCGCAGGACGTCGCCGTGGAGATCGACGGCAACGGCGGCAGGTTCTACATCGGGGCGGACGAATCGGAGCGCGCCATGCTCTCCGCCGACCATGCGCTCGACGCCCTCTCCGCGGCGCTTTCGCGCAACTTCTGCGGCGGCTGGCTGGGTGAGTTCCGCTTCCGTTCGGTGGAGCGCGGGGACATCGAGCGGCAGGCCCCGCCTCCCCCCGAGCGCGTCTCGGCGCCCCGCTCGTTCGCCGTCGAAAATTATTCGCCCATCGACGGGGCGGAGCCCAAGCGCGCCCTGTACATCGCCGACCTCGACCGCGAGCTGGAAAAGATCGCCGTCTGCGGGACGATATCCTACATCGAGGAGCGGCTGACAAAGAACGACAAGCCGTACTTCTCCGTCACCGTGACCGACGGGACGGGCTCGCTGCGGTGCGCCTACTTTTCCAAGAAGGCGACGCTCGACAAGGTGCGCGCTCTGAAGCCGGGCGACGGCGTCTGCCTCTCGGGCGACAACGAGCTCTATAACGGCGCGCTCTCCTTCCGCGCCCGCCAGATCGACCGCGGAACGCCGCCCGCGGGCTTCGTGCCCGAGGAGCGCCCGTCCCGCCCCGTGCCCCCGCAGTACCGCACCGTGTTCCCTTCGCCCGCCTCCGACCTCGTGCAGGGCGACTTGTTCGGCACGGCAGGGCTGCCCGCCGCGCTCGTCCGCAACACCTTCGTCGTGTTCGACCTCGAGACGACGGGGCTCAACGAAGGGGGCGTAATGGACCGCATCATCGAGGTGGGCGCCGTGAAGATCGCAAACGGGCAGATCTGCGAGAAATTCTCCACCTTCGTCGCCTGCCCCGTGAAGCTGCCCGAGAAGATCGTCGAGCTCACGGGCATCACGGACGACATGCTCGTCGGCGCGCCCGACGTGAAGGACGTGATCGCCGACTTCTTCAAGTTCTGCGACGGCTGCATCCTCGTGGGGCACAACGTGCAGTTCGACTGCAAGTTCGTGCGCTACTACGGCGAAAAGGAGGGGTACCTGTTCGACCACAAGACCATCGACACCGTCTCCTTCGCGCAGGAGATGCTCCGCCTCTCCAACTACAAGCTCAACACCGTTGCCGACTACTTCGGCTTCACCTTCAACCACCACCGCGCCTACGACGACGCCTTCGTGACGGCGAAGATCTTCCTCGAACTCGTGA
>CANRFD010000059.1 GCA_947629845.1 uncultured Clostridia bacterium | reverse complement strand
TTGCGAGCAAAATCATCCCCGCGCAGGTGCCGAATACATAAAGTCCGCCCTCGATCGCCTCTTTGAGCGGCGCGAAAAGCCCCTCTTCGCGCAGGAGTTTGCCCTGCACGGTGGACTCTCCCCCGGGGAGGATCACCCCGTCAAAGGCGTCCGTAAAGTCGGTGCGGCGGCGAATTTCGGCACACTCCGCACCGAGCGCGGCAAGCGCCCGCCCGTGCTCCGCAAACGCCCCCTGCAGGGCGAAAATGCCGAGCTTCATTTTCCGCGCTCCGCCATGAGAAGCGCGATCTCCTGCTCGTTGATGCCGACCATCGCCTCGCCGAGATCCTCGGAGAGTTCCGCCAAGATCTTGGGATCGTTGTAATTGGTGACTGCCTGCACGATGGCACGGGCGCGCTTTGCGGGGTTGCCCGATTTGAAGATGCCGCTTCCCACAAACACGCCCTCCGCGCCGAGTTGCATCATGAGCGCGGCGTCCGCGGGGGTAGCAACGCCCCCTGCCGCAAAGTTGACGACGGGAAGTTTCCCGTTTTCGTGCACATAGGCGACAAGTTCATAGGGAACGCTCAACTTTTTCGCTTCCTCGTAAAGTTCGTCCTCCCGCATGGAGACGATGGCGCGGATCTCTGCGTTCATCATGCGCATATGGCGGACGGCCTGCACAACGTCGCCCGTACCCGGTTCTCCCTTGGTGCGGATCATGGACGCTCCCTCCGCGATACGGCGAAGCGCTTCGCCGAGATCCCTCGCGCCGCAAACAAAGGGGACGTCGAACGCGGTCTTGTCGATATGATACTTGTCGTCGGCGGGAGAAAGCACCTCGCTCTCGTCGATATAGTCGATCTCGATCGCCTGCAAAATCTGCGCCTCGGCGATGTGCCCGATGCGGCACTTCGCCATGACGGGGATGGAGACGGCATTTTGAATGCCCTTGATCATCTTGGGATCGGACATGCGAGAAACGCCGCCCGCGGCGCGGATATCCGCAGGGATCCGTTCGAGCGCCATCACGGCGCACGCGCCCGCCTCCTCCGCGATCTTCGCCTGTTCGGGCGTCGTGACGTCCATGATGACGCCGCCCTTCAGCATCTGGGCAAGATTTTTGTTGAGTTCCCAACGCTCGTTGTTCTTCATGATCTCCACCTTGAGAGCCGCCGCGCTTTGAAGCGTGCGGTCATTCCCCGTCGGGTTCGAGCTCCGCCGCCTCGTCCGCGTCCTCGAAATCCTCGTACTGGGCGGTAAATTCGGCAAACACCTCGTCCAAAAGCTCATCGTCCTCGATGGTCTCGAGGTGTTCGTCCTCCCCTTCGCCGACAAGATGATAGATGGCGACCTCTTCGCCCTCGTCATCCTCGTCCTCCGCGACCTCTTCGGCGTTCTCGCCGTCGATCTGCGTAAGCGCAACGTACCACTCGTTCCTGTACTCAAACGTTAAAAGGTGCTCGAAGCGGAACGTGTTGCCGTCGTCGTCGACGAGCTCGACGATGTTTTCGTCCTCGTAATCGTTGCTCTCTTCCTTCATTTCCGTTGACATGTGCTCTCTCTCCCTTTTGATTTCCGCAAGATATGCTTCGAGAATGTACGTCGCCGCCAGCGAATCCACCGCCTTCTTGCGCTTGTCCCGCTTGGCGCTCACACCCGAGGCGACAAGATCGCGCCTCGCCGCGAGCGTCGTGTAGCGTTCGTCCTCGAAGGCGACGGGAATGGCCGTCTCCGCCTTCAAAGCCTCGGCAAAACGGCGCGTCTTTTGCGTTTGAACGCTCTCCGTGCCGTCGGCATTCAGGGGCAGCCCGCAGACGATCGCCTGCGCATTCCGCAGTTTGGCGATGGCGGCGACCGCCTTCACGTCGGCGGAAAAATTCCCCGTGCGGAAGTAGGTCTCCCCGGGCACGGCGTAGCTCCCGAAGGGGTCGGAATAGGCGACGCCGATACGTTTGTCGCCGACGTCGAACGCGACGATCCTCGTTTCCATGGTGGTATTATAGCACACCCCGCACATTTTGGCAAGGGAATGAGCGCGGAAAGAATGTCACAATAGACCAACAA
This sequence comes from uncultured Clostridia bacterium, assembly GCA_947629845.1. GTDB lineage: Bacteria > Bacillota > Clostridia > Christensenellales > Borkfalkiaceae > Gallimonas. The sequence continues at coordinate 6,323 of CANRFD010000059.1, read as the reverse complement.
AAACGATGATCATCAAGACTCCGAACAAAATTGTAGCTAAAATCGTAATGAGAGTTAGCGTAGTCGAAGATTTCTCCTTGGCGGCCATAATTGGTATCGCCACGCCCGTAACTGCCAAAATCCCTATCATTCCGAATATAGACCACCCGAGATTGCTACCAAATGGTATTATTTCTTCACAAAGTCCGTAAATCCATGTGCCCACAGCGCTGCAGCCACTAAATATCGCCAATAAACCAATTATCAATATAGCGTTTTTACACGCATTGCTTTTTTTCACGATACGGGCCTCTTCTTTATCGTGCTCGACATTATGTTGACTCGCCCGTGCTTGATTTGTCATTATGATATTGAGTTTGGATGCAAGGTCGCTTTTTGACGCTACCGCAAATTTATATGCACGTTTCAAGTGCTCATTTCCCGTGATATCTTCGCGTAAATCCATGAGTTCACTCAAAGCCGTACATCTATGTTCCTTCAAAACTTCGTGTAAACATCTATCTGCTTCTGCGCCCAAATGCCGATATATGTCGTCCGTACAATTTTGTAACATCGCTGCAGGCACATAAACTTTTTCTACAATCAGTTTCCTGATTTCCGCATCTTTGAACTCTTCGCTCAATTTTATCAATGCATCGTTAATTGTGAGATACAAGTTGTTTCCCTCGGGGTGTCGCTCTGCATAGCTGTTAACGGCGGAAAAATAATCCTCGTCGTCGAGAAGATGCCTTGAAATCTCTATGAGTTGCAAAGGGTTGTAATAGTTGTGTTTGATGAGCACTCGGTTAAAGTATGCTCCGTCGTTTAGTTTATCTTGCGCAAGAAGCAATTCGTTATATTTCTTGGCGTAAGACGGATATGCCGCACGGAACAGAGCGTATAGAAAGTTGATAAGATATTCCTTGAATTGTGTATCCGCCTTCTTGGGTATCATGGTAAGCAAAAAATCAAAGAGGCGACAAGCATTGTCGGGCTTCCCCTGCACAAATTTCAAACACAATGCAAACAGCTTTTCTTCTGCATAACTGTTATATCCGTATGCAAACAGCTTTTCTTCCATGTCCGCCGCTTTGCCTTCTGCGCTACAATAATCGAAAACCGCTTCGTCGTTGCCGCCGTGCCCGAAATAATAGACCACGTAAAGTGCCTCGCCGTGCCCCGCATCTGCTTCGAGAATATTCTTGTAATATGGCAACGCCGCTTTTCCGGAAACCGCATGTGCAAATTCGAGATTCATTGAAATGTATCTATCGGTATCCGTCACCGTCTTTACGACGGCATTGAACATTTCAGCATCCCGTCTTTTGACCGCCTCGTGATATAAGTTATCCGCAAGCTCGGCAATATGCTTTTCTTCGCTCTCTGGGAGCACAATATATTCGTTATATGCGTCGAGATCTTTAGTTTCGGCAATATGGCGATATAGCACACGATAGAATGCCATGCGCCGTCCCGCATCCTGCGTGGCGGAGATCGCTTTTTCGAAATTGTCGAAATCGCGTGCTTCAGCCTTCGCGGAAACAAAGCTATCTTCGTCATGGCAACTGTTTTCCGCAAGAAATCTCAAAAAGTACGCCTCGCCGTTGCCGGGGTTTTCCCTGATCATATTGTCGAGAAAACGCAGCGCATTCGCAAAATCACCGCGGTGCAAAAATTCCGTTGCGATGTTCAGTTTGGAACGGTCGGAGACGGAAATTTCCCCGCCGTTTACCATAGTGAGTTCACGCTTGGTAATGCCCTGCCGCTGTACGTTTTTCCGCACATACGAGACCGTTCCATACTCCTTTCGTTTGATCTCCGCAGGGGCGGCAGTAGCCGTGCACCGCTGTACGTACTCTTCAATACGGCTGTATGCGTCGGGTTTGGAAAGGTCGATGCCCTGTAATTTCCAATCCCGCCCGGGGAGCCGCTCGATGGGCGTTCCCTTGTAGACAAAGGTAATGGCGTTGCTGCCCTTTTCCTCCTGCGCGATCATCTTGGAAAAGCGCATGTATTCGTTCTTCACCCATTTCGTCTGCAAATAATCCTCGTTGGAGCAGACGATAAGCATACATCCCGACGTGTAGAGCGCGTACAGAATGAGCGCCTCGTATGCCGAGCCTGTGCGCTCCCTCGCCTCTTCCTCCGAATAGAAGGGCGAAAAGCCGCGGCTCTTCAAGTGATTGTAAAGCCGCAGAGCCGCGTGGCTGTCCTGCGTGGTGCCGCCGTGCTCGTCCGAGACCTTCACGCACAAAAAGCAATCGTACCGTGTGCCCGCCTGTTTTAAGGCGTAAAACTCCTTGCGGATCGCGTCGATCTCCGCGCCTTTCGCCGCATACGCCTCCCGTTGCTCTCTTGTCGCAAGTCCCAAGGCGTGTTGATAATTCTTATCATCCGTGAACTTCTTCTCGGATATCTCGTGGCAAATGGGCTGCAGGCGAGGCGGGTCGCTCGTCTCGTCCTTTAAGTACTGCACCTTGAACTTCGCAAGAGCCATGCCGAAGTATGCCTCGGGCTCTTCCTTATCGAGCTCCGCCGCCTTCTGGTATGCCGCGTATGCGTCATCGAACTTGCAGGTGTCGAGAAGCAATTCGCCGCTGCGCAAAAGGTCGACGACCTTCCCGTCGTCCTCGCGGGCAAGCACGAACGCCGTGCCGCAGTGCTCGCAACGGATGACCCGCCCCGTCGCCTTTGCGGGGTCGAGCGGCGCCGTACAGCACTTACAGAATAATTCTTTCAATTCCATCGATTTTTATCCTCCGTATCCTCCCGATTTTTTTCAATTATACCATTACACCCCCCCCTGTCGTCAAGAAGATTTTCGCACTTTTTCGGCAACATTTTGCTTTTTTCGGGCGCGGGACGCCCGTCGGTTTTCCACACAAACTACGGTAAAGGCGGCTGCAACAATGCAGCCGCCCCGTTTGTTCTCGGTTTACTTTTCCGATTTCTTTTCTTTTTTGCCGTTTTCCTTGCCGCCTTCCTTCTGCTCCATCTGCTTCAGGCACTCGTCCATCTTCTCGTCCACCCGTTCCATAATTTCAGACTGGCTCTTTTTGACGAGGGAACGCGCCTTGTAGCTGTTGGCAACGATGAGCGCGCCGCCCACCATGCCGAAGAGAAGCCCGAGGCAAAACACCTTTTCCATAGTCTCCTCCGAACGGTTTTCCCGTCATTCACAGTTTGTGAAGGCGGGCGGGTGTTATTCCCCGCGTTCCCTGCGTAATTTTTCCAATTCCGCTTTCAGGCGTTCGTTTTCGCGGCGCAGATCCTGTGCGAGGCGGGCGTACAGCGCGTCGATCTCCCGTTCCAACCTGCGCTGCAAAAAGCTCTTTTCCTCGGGAATGCCCGCTTCCCGCGCCGCCTTGGCCACGCGTTCGGGCTGCTTTTTGAGAAGATTGCGGTACTTGTTCTGAATGCGGAGCATCAGCCGTTCGTCGCCGCCTGCGACGTTGATGATGGCGCGCCGCACCGAGAGCCCCTTGCTCTTCTCCGCCAAAACTTTTTTGAGCATCTCGTCGGTCTCCTCCTCCGTGAAGGGGCGGATCGCCTCGGCGTGCAGATCTTTCCCCTCCAAGATGCGCCCGACGCGCGTGTCGTCCCGCTTTTTCAGCAGCGCATAGTAATAGTTGCGAACGCTCCCCTTTGCGCGGCTGTGCTCCTTTCCGTACGTCTCAAAGAGATAGGAGAGCGTTTTGCCTGCGTTTTTTCCTGCATAGATGTACTCGATAAGCCCCGTTGCTTCCTCTTCCGTGTAGCCGTTGATCTTGTTCATAGCTTCACCTCGCAAAAATTGTTGACATAATTTTATCGCATTATACATTGATATTGGTATGCGGGTATATTTTTTGTCGGAAAAGCGGGGCGCGCTTACGGTGGGCGGCGCCTATTTCGGCGTCGTGGACGCGTTCGAGCGCTCTGCCGAACTCGATCCCGCCGACGCCCTCTTCTGCGAATGTGCGGCGATCGGCTATGCGCCCGTGCGCTTTTGTTTTGACGAACAGTTCCTCTTTTCGCCGCCGCCCCACGTGCGGCTGTACTTTTCGGGCGGCGCCGTCGCCGTGTGGATCTACGATTTTTTGCGCGACGACCAATCCCTCCGCGTCCTTTGGCAGGAGCGGATCGCGGGGTCGAGGCTCACCCTGTGCATGCAGGGGCGGCTGCAGCTCAACCTCGAGAACGAGACGGGGTTCCACCTTATCTCGCTGCCCGAGAACCTCGCCGACGCCCGCCCTTCCGCCTGCTGCGGCGGGGTGCTCCTCGAGGGCGCGGAAGCCTTCTGCCTGCTCTCCCGCGACGGCGAATTTTTGGTGCGTGCCGAAGGGACTGTGCTCGAAAGGGGCGAAACGCTCAAGGCCGAGGTGCGCTTTCACGACAGCGCCGGCCACACCGCGGTCTGCGAATGGCGGGGGAAGGAGCTACTCTCCTGCACGCTGCGCACCACCCGCCCGCCGACGGACGCGACCTTCGCGCTGGCGTTCTTCGAAAGCGTGCTCATCGGGGCGGACGTCGCCCCCTACCTCTCGGACGCGTTAAAGCCCAAAATCGGCGTTTTAAGGGAGTTTTTGGGCGAGTTCGAACACGTGCTCCTGCGGGACGAGAAGGACGTCGTCGGGCTTGTTTACGCGCGCAGGGAACGCGTGTATGAAGTGCGCGCCTTCCGCGTGGAAGTCGACGGCGGCAAGGTGACGAACATCACCGAACTGTAACCCCCGTTTTTCCCACCCCATTCCCTTAAAACGGCAAAAGACGGACGCCGAAGCGTCCGTCTCTACTTTTCATGTCATCAATATTTGATCACTTTCACCGACTTGATGGTGATGGGCTTTTTGAGCGGGGTCTTGAAGCCATCCGCCGTAATGCCGCTGCGGCGGAGCGCCGCAAAGTCGTCGTCATCGGGCTGCACGTTCTCGAAGAGGTAGAGCGGCTTGGGGAAATCTTCATCGGTGTACGCCGTCGTAAAGCTGTCGTCCTCGGGCAGCGTGTCGGTGTAATCGGTGATGGCGTTCAACAGCGGGATCATTTCGTTTGTGTAGTCCTTCGCCTTGCCGAACACGGAATAGATATCGTCCCTGTCGGTGCTGCTGTCGCCGCAGAAGGTGTAGAATTGGCAGGTCGCACTGTTGTAGCCGTAAGACTTGACGTCGATGCCGTCGCCCTCGTTGTTGGAACCGCCGTCCGCACGCTCGACGACCACGTCGTAGCGGAAATTATCGATGGTCGGATAGTACATGACGAGCGCCCCGCGGGAATGGCGGATATTTTTGCCCCCATTCGGGCCGCGGTTGTTGTTGTTAAATTCGCCGACGACGGTATAGAGCGGCGTCCGCGCCTCGTCGTTCTTGTACACCGTCTGGGTGAACGGCTCGTGCTCCTTTTCGTACTCCTTCACGAAGCCGAAATAGTCCTTCTCGACAAGTCTGCCCTCTTCGATGGTGTAGCCGCCGCCGTAGAGATAGTTGTCGTCAAAGCTGTGCACGACGGTGCCGTCGTAGAAGCCGGAATCGGCGATCTCGATGAAGTGCTGAACGGTCTCGGGTGCGTCCCTGCGGGAGAGGGTGTAGGTAACGGCGTAATCGGCGCCGTTGAAGGAATAGGTGATCGTGACCTCCGGCTGATCGCTGGTGCAGCCCGCGAACATGCAGGCGGCGCCCACGGTGATGGCGGAAGCGGCAACGATGGTGGCAACTCGGCGCATAAAATTCTTTTTCAAGGGAAGATCCTCCTAACTGTACAACTCTATTTTACGCGTATTTTGCCGTTCCGTCAAGCGGTTTCGGTGATTTCGGAGTGAAAATTATGCCGCCGCCCCCAAAGCGCCCCTTTTACCCGCCGCAGCCCCCTCGCTTCTCCCGTTTGGAGGAACAAAAGCCCCCGCGCGTATCCACTACCGCGCGCCACACAAATTACGTCATGTTGCCCCGCGCGCACCATTCGCCTACCGCCCCGGCATATATTTGTCATGTCGAGCGTAGTCGAGACATCTCTACCTTATTTTGAGATTTCTCGACTCCGCTTCGCTTCGCTCGAAATGACACCCTGCCACAAATCACGTCATGTTGAGCAGAAGCCCCGCCGATTGTGTCGGCGGGGCTTCGTCGTCGAAACATGTCCTTATTATAATGCGGACACCTTTCGACACGCCGCAAAGGCAGCGGCGGCTCAAGGTGACGTATTTATACTGCGTGTCTGGAATATCCTGCCCCGCCCCCCTTGGCTCCCCCTCTTGGGGCGCCGCAGGCGTGCCTTGTGCTGAAGTACCCGCGCCGCGGGGGATAGGGGTTCTTGTGCTCCAACCCACACAAAATGTCATGTCGACCGAAGGCGTAGCCGAAGTGGAGACA
>CANRFD010000058.1 GCA_947629845.1 uncultured Clostridia bacterium | reverse complement strand
CGAAGCCCACTTCCGAGAGGAGCTCCTGCGCGATCTCGCGGTTGAGATCGTTGTCCTCGGCGAGCAGGATGCGCCTACCCGTGAAATCGTAGCTGTGCGCCCCGCCGACCGCCGCCGCGCTTCCATCCTCGCCCGTAAACGGCTTGAGACTTTGATAGAGATCGGAGCGGAAGATGGGCTTATGGATGGCGCCCGCGACGCCCGCTTCCTTGGCGGCCTGCTCGGCGGAATTGCGATCGGCGGCCGTAAGGAGCAGCAGGAGGCTCCCCTTTCCGCACACTTCGCCGACGCGGCGGACGAGCGAGAGATCCTCCATGCCGCCGAGTTCGCGGTCGAGAAGGATAATCGGGTAGCCGTCGGGACGGGCCTTTAATGCGCTTATGGCGGCCTCGCCGTCGGCGACGCACTCTGCGCGACAGCCGAGCGATCGGAGCGCGAGCGCGGCGTCCTCGCGGGTGCGCTCGTCCCCTTCCGCCACCAGCACGTCCCACTCGGGGAGGCGCATTTCGTTCTCGGTCGCGCGCTCGCAGTCGAGCGTTATGATGAACTCCGTGCCCGCGTTGAGCTTGCTCGTCACGTCGATGGAGCCGTGCAGGGCGTCGACGATGTACTTGGTGATCGCCATGCCGAGCCCCGTGCCCTCCGTCTTTTGGACGCGCTCGGAATCCTCGCGGGCGAAGGCGTCGAAGATCTTCTTCTGGAACTCCTCCGTCATGCCGATGCCCGTATCCTTGACGCTTATGAGAAGGCGGATGTAGTCTTCCCCCTTGGGCGAGAGCTCCTCGTTGCAGGAGAGCACGATCGTGCCGCCGTCGGGCGTGAATTTGACGGCGTTCCCGAGGAGGTTCAACAGAATTTGGCTGAAACGCACGCTGTCGCAGACGATCTGTTCGCACGGGACGTCGCGGACGTAGACGTACAGGCGTTGGTTCTTCGCCGTTGCCTGCGGCTGGACGATGTTGATGACGCTCCTGATCGTATCGGGCAGGGAGATGTTCTCCATGTGGAGCTCGAGCTTGCCGCTCTCGATCTTGGACATATCGAGGATGTCGTTGATGAGACCGAGGAGGTGGCGGCTGGAGAGGTCGATCTTCTTCAGGCAGCTCTGCACCTGCTGGCGATTGTCGAGATTGGCGCTGGCGATGGCCGTCATGCCCACGATGCCGTTCATGGGCGTGCGGATATCGTGGCTCATGTTGGAGAGGAACTCGCTCTTGGCCTTGCTTGCGTACTCCGCGAGGCGCTTCGCCTCCTCCAACTCGCGCATCTGCTTCCTCGTCATCCAAAGGTAGACCGCGAATACGACGGCGAGCGCGAGCAGGATGGCGACGCCGCTCAAAACGGCCGCCCAGACCCACGAATTGCCCAATGCGTTCACCGTTTGGTCGAGCTGGCCGTACGGCATGAAGAGGAGCAGATACCAATCGGAGAAGGGCAGGCAGGTGAAGTAGAGATACCGCCGTTCGCCCTCGATGGTGAATTGGCTCGTGTAGTTTTGCTTGCTCTGCATCGCGCCGCGGAGCTCGGCAAGATACTGTTCGCCGCTCATGCCGTTTACGCTGTCGTACCTGTCGTAGACCCGTTGGAAATAGTTCTCCTCGGTGATGCTGCTGTCGCGGATGATGAAGTCCCCCTCTTTGTCGATGATGCAGTAGTAGATCATCTCCTTATCGGCGTCGAGGGAGAGCGTTTCGCTGATGTAGGTGATGGGGAGCGCAGCGACGAGCGCCAAGCTCTGCTTTTCGCCCTCCATGGGATAGGCGGCAGGGATGGCCATGAGCACGAGGCGGTTGCCGAACTCGTCGATGCCGGCGGACATGTTCTCCTCCCCCCTCTCCACGGATCCCAAGAACGCAGCGGGGTCTTCCGCCTGCATCTGGGCGCCGTAGAGCATTTCGAAGGAGCCGTCCTGCCCGCACAGGGCGAGGTGGTCGAACCCGCGCAGCCGTGCAATGTTCCGCAGCGCGACCCGTGCCTGTGCCGGGCTCTGGTTGCCCGAGGGCGGCACGGCGTCTGTAAGCGCGCTGACCTGCGAAACGCGAAGCTCCATGGCGGTGCCGAAGTGCGTCGCCGCCTGCTTGCTCATGTCTGCCATATAGAGAGCGCCCAACTCGCCGATGGCCTCCGCGCTGCGCTTGTTCATGATGTACGTCATCAGGGAAAAGACAACGACACACAGTGAAAACACGCACACTATGCTGAGAACCAAAAACTTTGCGGTTCGGTTTTTCATCGCCGTCCTCCCCGATGTATTTCCTGTCAACTGATATTATAAGATATCCGAAGGGAAAAGTAAAATATTTTAAGGAAATTTCCCGCAGAAAGGTAGATTTTCAGCGGGAAATGCCCTACTTTTGGCGGATAAAGCCCAAAATTTGCTCAATCGCGGCATTTACGTCTTCGCCGACGGTCACCTCGGCATCGCAGATCTCGCTGTTGCGGTATTCGAAGTCGAGCGACATGATGCGCCGCGTCTTGTCCTCGAGGTCGATATCGCGGCTGATGATGCTCTTGATCGCCTCCGCGCGATCCCTGCGCGTAAACACGAGCATGGCGCGTTGGCGGTACAGGTTTTTCAAGGTGATCGCCCCGCAGATATCGATGGGAATGACGGCGATGTGCCCTCTGTTTACGATGGGCTCGATGTCCTTTTCCGACGTGCCGAAGTGATAGCCGCTGTACACCGTCGTCTCGATGTAGCTGCCCGCGCGCATCTCCTCGATGAACTGCGCTTCGCTGATGAAGCGATAGGCCTCCTTCCCCTCCGTCCTGCGGCGGGGACGCGTTGTGGACGTGAGCGGCTTTTCAAAGCCCTCCATCGCCGTAAGGCCGTTGGCGATCTCCGTCTTGGACGAACCGGACGGGCCGACCAAGCACAGGACGCCGCCTTCGCCGAGCTGCGGGAAGTTCTCGGAGAAGGAATTGCGCACCATCTCGCAGAAGTGCAGGAAATCATCGTAACTGTTGACGGAGAGCAGCCCCGAGAGCCCCGTGTTCCACGGCTTGCGGAAGAGCACGGGATAGGCCGCGCGCGAGCTTGAGATGTTGTGCGCGCCGTCGTCGAGCATGATGTCGAGGGAGAGCACGTCCTTCCTCGTGCCGATCATGATGTTCTGCGGCGGGATCTCGGGGAAGTCCTTGACGAGGCGCTCCGCCCGCGCGCTCATGCAGCAGGCGGGCACGGCGGTGACGAAAAAGACGTCGCCGATCTCGGAGAGTTTCTTCACGAACTCCTGCGCGCCCTCCGTGATGGGCTGCGTGCGCACAAATTCGGGGTCGGAATACAGCGCGATGCGTTCGTCGCCGTGCCGTTCGGCCCCGCCCCAGCTCCTGATCTCCTCGATGCGCATGGGCTTTTCGTCGGGATGCCGGCTGTTGATGATGGAAACTGCGTAAGAGTTGCATTCGTAAAGCGTGTCGTCTACATCGAGTCCGATGCGTATCCTGTATTTTCTCATGGTGTACCTCGTTCAAATTGCACTTTTATTATACTTTAATTCACACGGCTTGTCAAGTATGAACATGAACAGATTGCACAACAGTTGACAAATCTCATTCCTTATGATATAATACTCATCCAATACCTGTAAAGAGAGAGATAAAATGTTCAAAGAAGCACTCAAACTCATCAAGAAGTACGACCGCATCATCATCCACCGCCATTCGCACCCCGACGGCGACGCGATGGGCAGCCAGATCGGGCTTGCCAATCTCATCAAGGACAATTTTCCCAAAAAAGAGGTGTACATGGTCGGCGACGAAGCGACGCGCTTCCCCTTTTTGAAGGTACCGATGGACGTCATTCCCGACGAGTATTACAGGGGCGCGCTTGCGGTCATTCTCGACTGCGGCTCCTCCCGCCTGATTTGCGACGAACGGTACAAGACCGCCGAAAAGACGCTCCGCTTCGACCACCACATCTACTGCGAGAAGATCGCCGACGTGGACGTCGTCGAAAGCACGTACGAGAGCGCATGCGGGCTGGTGACGATGTTCGCAAAGAAGTGCAAGTGGAAGCTCTCGGTTAGCTCTGCGACCGCCCTCTACATGGGCATGGTGACGGACAGCGGCAGGTTTGCGTTTGACTCGGTCACGGCGCGCACCTTCCAGCTTGCGGCCTTTCTCATGTCCCAGCCCATCGACCTCGGCGCCCTCTACTACAACCTGTTCGCAAAGGATTTCTCGGAGATCCTGCGCAACGCCGACAACATGCACAAGATAAAATTTACCGAACACAACGTCGCGTACATCTACACGGCGAAGGAGGAACTGCCCGAGCCGACCGATAATGGCGTCCATATGACGTCGTCGGGGCTGGTGAGCCTGATGAAGGACATCAAGGACGTGTTCGTGTGGGTAAACTTTACGGAGGGAGACGACGGAGTGCACACCGAATTGCGCTCTAACCGCTACAATATCAACCCCATTGCCGTAAAATACGGCGGAGGCGGGCACAAGAAGGCGAGCGGCTGCACCGTTCCGGACAGGGAGACCGCCATGAAACTGCTTGCCGATCTCGACGCGCTCGCGACCACGGAGGAAGTATGAACGAAGAAATCAAGAATAAAATTTTACATACCATTGAGAGCTACGAAACCATCGTCGTTTCCCGCCATATCCGCCCCGACGGGGATGCGGTGGGCTCCACCAAGGGATTTACCAAAATTTTGCGCGACACCTTCCCGGAGAAAAAAATCTACCTGACCGACGAGGATTTTTCCGACTATCTCGCCTTCTGCGGCGGCGAGGACAGCGTGCCTGAGGAGGTCTATAAGGACGCCCTGCTCATCGTCATCGATACGGGCACGCGGAAGCGCATCTCCAATAGCAACTACGCCAAGGCGCAAAAGATCATCAAGATCGACCACCACATCGAGGCCGACCCCTACGGCGACATCAACTGGGTGGAAGACTTCCGCTCCTCGGCGTGCGAAATGATCGCCGATTTCTGCGTCACCTTCCGCGACCGTCTGAAAATCGCGCCCGAGGCGGCGACGTTCATCTACATGGGCATGGTGACGGACAGCGGCAGGTTCCGCTTCGAGGGCGTCTCGGGCGAAACGCTGCGCTTGGCGGCCGCAATGCTCGACTACGGCGTCGACTACGAGACGCTGTTCGCCCACCTGTACACGGAAGATTTCGCCACGCTCAAATTCAAGAGCTTTATCTACGACCACATTCAAATCACCAAAAACGGCGTGGCGTATATCTATATGGACAGCGCGATGCAGGAGAAGTTCGCCCTCTCCTTCGAGGAGGCCTCCAACGTCGTCTCCGAGCTCGACGCCATCAAGGGCAGCCTTATCTGGGTGGCGTTCATCGACAACGTTGCCAAGGGAAATATCCGCGTGCGGCTGCGCTCCCGCTTTTTGGGCATCAATGACATCGCCATCAGGCATCACGGCGGCGGGCACAACATGGCGGCGGGCGCGACGGTGTTCTCCGTGGAGGAAATGTACGAGCTCATCGAGGAGGCGGACGCCCTCCTCGGCGAATATAAGGCGACGCACGGAGGCTGGCTATGAGAATTTTGATCACCAATGACGACGGCATCCAAGCGGAAGGCTTAAAATATTTGGTGGAGTGGGCAAAGACGCTGGGCGAAGTTTGGGTGTTTGCGCCCAAGGTGCAGCAGAGCGCGAAGAGCCATTCCATCAATATCCACAGCGGGTATCTGCTCGAGAAGGTGGATATTTTTGAGAACGTCGAAGCGTACAGCGTGGACTCCACCCCTGCCGACTGCGTGCGGGTCGCCATTCTCGGCATGCACAAGCAGTTCGACCTCGTCGTCTCCGGCATCAACAACGGCCCCAACCTCGGCGGCGACGTCCACTACTCGGGAACGGTGGCGGCGTGCTTCGAAGGCGCCCTGCTCGGCGTGCGTTCGCTGGCGCTGTCTGCGGCGTTCAACTCGTTCGGCAACGCCGTGCGCAACCTGCCGCGCGCCTATGCGGAGATCGTGAAGCGGAGAATGTTCGACTTTGCGGAGATCATCAACGTGAACTTTCCCGAGGCGGGCAACGACATTTGCGTGACGAAAATGGGGCCCGCCATTTACAGCGACTCGTTTGACATTCTGCCCGACGGTACGGTGCAGCCCAAATTGGTGTGCCTATACACGGGCACGCGCGATCTCACGCTGGATACCGACGCCGTGATGACGGGGCATATTTCCATCAGCCCGCTGCGGTGCGATTTGACGGACACCGCCGCATTTGAGAGCATAACTCGAAAAATCGGATAAGAGATGCGCCGCGGAAAATCCGCGGCGCAAGTTTTAATAGGGAATGTTGAAGCCATCGAGCAGGCGTTTGAATTTATCCTGTGCGGCGAGGCAGGTATCGCGCAAAAAGCCGCGCTCGGTCGGCCACTCCTTCAGGCCGCGGTAATAGAAGAATTTCAAATTTTCGTCGATGATGAAGGGCACAATGCCGTGTTTTAAGCACTCCTTGAAGAGGATGAGCCGCCCGATCCTGCCGTTGCCGTCCTGAAAAGGATGAATGCACTCAAAGCGGTAGTGAAAGTCCAACAGACAGTCGAACGAAACAACTTTTTGCGCATTGTAGGCGCGGAGCAGCGCCTTCATTTTGTCCCCCACTTCCTCGGGGCGCGCCGTGTACATGTCCCCGACGGTGTTGGGGAGTTTTTTATAGCCGCCGACGGCAAACCACGGTTGGCGGGCGTCGGTGGTGCCGTTTTTCAGCGTGCGGTGCAACTCTTTGATGAACGCCTCTGTAAGGGGGCGTTTGGCGTTTTCGATGATGAGATCGATGCACCTGAAGTGGTTGGCAGTCTCCACGACGTCGTCAACCAAAACGGCGCCGCCCTCGAACCCGACGGTGTTGGTCTCGAAGATGTACCGCGTTTGGTCGTGGGAAAGGCGGCTCCCCTCGATGTGGTTGGAGTTGTAGGTGAGCTCGATCTGCACTTTGTGATAGATGCCGCCCGAAAGTTTGACGCTCTTTTCGGCGATGAGCGCCTGTAACAAGGTGGCGGGCGCGGCGGACTTTTTGTTGACGCGGTCGGGCTTTTGCGCGTCCTCGGGGATATTCCACGTCTTGCCCGTGAGAAACGCGCCGTCGATTTTGCCGAGCGCACAGTAGCCCCGCACGCTCCGCTCGGAGATGTTCCATTTTTTTGCCGTTTCGGCTACGGAAAGATACTTCATCGTCCCCTCCCATGTGCAGTATATCATATTATCGGCAAAAAAGCAAGGGAGATGGCGGGGGAAGCGGACGGGTTTTTGCCGATACAGGAAATTTTGTGCGGCTTGATTGCATGGCGAGGGGGTTTTGTGGGACACCCCTTCAGTCTCGGCTATGGCCTCGACAGCTCCCCCTCGAGGGGGAGCCAAGGGAGGCGGCGAGGTGCCCCACCCCCCTACCCCCCTCCCGTGGAGGGGGCTTTGTGCGGTGCCCCACCCCCCTACCCCCCTCCCGTGGAGGGGGCTCGGTGTGCCGCTCCACCCCTCCCGTGGAGGGGGCTTGGTGTGCCGCTTCCGTGGAGGGGGAGCCAAGGGAGGCGGGTGACATGGGAAGATCTCCTCCGTTCCTGCGGAACGTCGAGATGAGGACACTGCGGGACGGGCGCGGGAAAAAGGGCAAAAAAGGACTTCCCTTTCGGGAAGTCCTTTTTTAGTTTTGTGTTGCGTTAGTCCTTGTGGGGAAGGTCGGCAACGGGTTACGTTGCGTTAGTCCTTACGAGGAAGGTCTGCAACGGGTGCGGAAATCGAAGCTGCAGCGGCGGGTGCTTCGATGTAGGTCACATCAATGGAATCAAGTCTTACTTGAGCTGTAAATGCGCCGCTTGTGAAAGACGTTACGGTCGTTGTGTCGTCCCAAGCAATCGTTACAGTCCTTGCGTCCGCATTGCTCGTTACGGTAGCACCGGTAATCGTTCCAAGCGTCGAGACCAACTCCGTTACATAGTCTTTGCTGTTTGAATTTACATGGAACACGATTTCCCTGATTTTCTGCACGTTAACCGTGAGCTCAATTTTTATTGTGTGTTTCTGATAGATACGCACGGGGTTACCATAATCACCAATATTGGATCCACTCCCTTTGGTTTGCGTAAGGTAATTCCATTCTGTTCCCACACCGCCTCGTTGTTGCTCGTGCTCTTACGATTGGTCTCCTTATCGGCAAAACTAATGGAAATCGTATGCTGCCCTTCTACGGGTTTCGCGGGAATTGTCACGGTGAACGTTGTGGTCACGTCGGGCGTAACATCAGCATGTTTGATCGTCACGGTGATGGTAGCGGTATCCGCGCTATCCTGCGGGGTAATTGTCAATTTACCCCCCCCCGCATCAACAACGACCGCTGTCTTATCGCTCTTCCATTCGAGCGTAACGCCATCAGCCCATGCGGGAAC
>CANRFD010000057.1 GCA_947629845.1 uncultured Clostridia bacterium | reverse complement strand
GGGGGGCTCTTCATTCCGAGGCTCCGCAGGAGCCGAGTGAATCTTCCCTTATCTCCCACCCCGCCATAAAATCACGTCATGTTGAGCCGCCCGCCGACACCCTTGTCGGCGGGCGTGTCGAAACATGTCCTTATTATATCCCCGCGCTCGCCCCTTGCTTCCCCCCTTTGGGGGAAGTACCCGCACAGCGGGGGATAGGGGTTCTTGCCCGTCTCTTGCCCCCCAAACATTTATTGTTACACAAACAGTTGACTTCTTCCGCGCGCGGCGGTATAATAAAAAAGCATTTTTTTACACGGAGAAAAACCATGGTTTTCACCAAATTACCGTCGGGCGTAAGGGACATTCTCCCCCGCGAATGCCGTGCTCTCGCAAAGATCAGGGAGCATCTTGCCCGCAAATTTACCGCATACGGCTTCGAGCCCGTGGAGAGCGCCACGCTCGAATATTTCGATACATATTCGCGCATCCGCAACGCGGTGCCCGAGGAGCGGATGTTCAAGCTCTCCGATAAAGACGGCAAACTTTTGGTGCTCCGTCCCGACGCCACGCTCTCCATTTCCCGCATTGCGGCGACCAAGCTGGAGGTCCCCAAGGCGCGGCTCTCCTACTTCACGCAGAAGTTCGATCTGCAGGAGGCGGGCGGCATTTCCAGCCGCGAAATTTTGCAGGCTGGCGTGGAGTGCCTCGGCGAAGAGGGGGCGTTTGCGGACGCACAGACCATCGCCTTTGCCATCGAGTGTCTCAAGGAGACGGGGCTGAAGGATTTTGTGGTGGAAGTGGGGCACGTCGGCTATTTCAAGGGCATCTTGGAGGAATGCGGCCTCTCGGAGAAGGATGTGGAAACCGTCCGCGCCCACGTGAACGCCAAAGACGGCTTGAGCGCCCAGCGCGTTCTGGAGCGGGCGGGCGTCTCGCACGACGCATTGAACGCCGTCCTCGCGCTCCCCGCACTGTTCGGCGGCGCGGAAATTTTCGGGCGCGCGGAACATCTCACGTCGAGCCGTTCCGCACGGGCCGCCATTGCCCGCCTACGCGAGATCCACGGCCTTCTTGCGAGGATGGGGTACGAAAAATACGTCTGCTACGACCTCGGCACCGTGCGCCGCCTCGGCTACTATTCGGGCGTCATCTTTGCCGGGCTCGTCCGCGAGATGGGCGCCCCCGTCATGAGCGGCGGCAGGTACGACGGCCTTGCCGACGACTTCGGCAAACATGTGCCCGCCGTCGGCTTTGCCATGGGATTGAAGCGCATTCTCATCGCGCTGGAGCGGCAGGGGAACCTCCCCGAGGAGCTCCCGCCCGACGCCGTTATCGCCTGCGAAGAGGGGGCGGAGGACGTCGGCTGCCGTGCCGCGGCGGAGATGACCGCAGCCGGCAAACGCGCGATCTTGCTCTCCGAATACGGCGCGGCCGCGCTCACCGGCTGCGAGGCGAAGGAGAAGTTTCTTGCCACAAAAGAGGGTTTGAAAAAGTTATGATATATTTTGCGATGAGCAAGGGGCGGCTGGTGGAAAAGAGCGCCGCGCTCCTGAAAAAATGCGGCGTGGACGTCTCCGTCCTCTTGGAGGACACGCGGAAGCTCGTCCTCGAGAGCCCCGATAAAAAATTCGGCTTCTTTCTCGTGAAGCCTGCGGACGTCCCCGTCTATGTGGAATCGGGCGTCGCCGACCTCGGCATCGCGGGGAAGGACACGCTGCTCGAAGAGGACAGAGACCTCTATGAACTTCTCGACCTCGGCATCGGCAAGTGCCGCCTGTGCCTCGCGGGGCCGCCCGAGCGGCGGAGCGCGTTGACGGGGCCGCATCTCCGCGTCGCCACAAAGTATGTGAACACGGCGCGGCGCGTCTTTGCCGAGCGGGGCGAGGACGTCGAACTCATCAAGCTCAACGGCTCGGTGGAGCTTGCGCCCGTCACGGGGCTCTCCGACGTCATCTTCGACGTGGTGGAAACGGGCTCCACGCTCAAGGCCAACGGGCTCGTGGTGCTCGAGGAGGTCATCTCGGGCGTGAGCGCCCGCCTCGTCGCCAATAAAGTGAGCCTGAAGCTCAAATCGGCGGACATTTTGCCCCTCGTCGAAAAGCTCAAAGAGGTGATCGCATGAAAATTTTTACCGAAGAAAACTGCGGGGAGCTGCTCTCCCGTCCTTTCGGGGCGCGGGAAAAAGAGCTCGCCGTCGTGCGCGCCATTCTCGACGACGTCCGCAAGCGGGGCGACGCGGCGGTGTTCGAGTACGAAGAAAAATTCGACGGAACGCTGCTCGACCGCGGCAACTTTATGGTGAGCGAGGAGGAGTACCGCGCGGCATATGCGGCGGTCTCTCCCGACCTTCTCAACAGCCTGCGCCTTGCCATCGCGAACATCCTCGGCTACCATACGCGCAGCCGCAGGCAGGATAAACTCGTCACGGAGAGGGGAAGGACGACGGGCTACGTCATCCGCCCCGTAGACGCGGCGGGGCTGTACGTCCCGGGCGGCACGGCGCCGCTCACGTCGTCCATGTGCATGTCCGTTCTGCCCGCGCGGGCGGCGGGGGTGAAGCGCATCTCGGTCGCCACGCCCGCCAAAAACGGCGTCATTCACCCGCTCACGCTCGTCGCCGCCAAGGAGTGCGGCGCGACGGAGGTGTGGAAGATGGGGGGCGCGCAGGCGATCGCGGCGTTTGCCTACGGCACGGAGAGCGTGCAGAAGGTCGACGTCGTCGCAGGCCCCGGGAACATCTACGTCACCCTCGCCAAGAAGGAGGTGTACGGGCAGGTGGGCGTAGACATGCTCGCCGGCCCGAGCGAAATTCTCATCGTCTGCGACCGCACGGCCGATCCCGCCTTGGTGGCGGCGGACGTCCTCTCGCAGGCGGAACACGACGTGCTCGCCCGCGCCATCGTCATCACCGATTGCCCCGACCTCGCCGAAAAGATCGCGGAGGAGACGGAGCGGCAGCTGAAAATTCTCCCCCGCAGGGAGATCGCGGAGCGCGCCATCGCCTCGGGCGGCGGCGTCATCGTCGTCAAAAATCTTCGGATGGGGGTGGAAATCGCGAACAAGATCGCCCCGGAGCACCTCGAATTGTACGTCAGGGAGCCCGAGGAACTGCTGCCCCTTGTCCGTAATGCGGGCGCCGTGTTTTTGGGCGGCTGCACGCCCGAGCCCGTCGGCGACTATTTCGCGGGGCCCGACCACATTCTCCCCACGGGCGGCAGCGCAAAATTTTACGAAGTTCTCAATGAAGACACATTCACGCGCAAGATGAGCGTGATAAAATATTCGCAGGAAGCGCTCCGAGAGGACGGGGCGCACATCGCGGCGCTTGCCCGCAGCGAGGGGCTGGAGGCCCACGCGCGCGCCGTGCTCGCGAGATTGGACGGAGGAGATCGCAAATGAGAAAGGCGGAAGTTACGCGAAAGACCAAGGAGACGGACATCGCGCTCCGTCTCGCCGTCGACGGCGTCGGCACGGCAAACATTCAGACGGGCGTGGGCTTTTTCAACCATATGCTCGAGCTCTTCACCGTGCACGGCATGCTCGACCTCGAACTCACGTGCAAGGGGGATACCGAGGTGGACGCCCATCACTCGGTGGAGGACGTCGGCATCGCCCTCGGCGGCGCCTTCAAGACGGCGCTCGGCGAAAAGCGCGGGATCGCGCGGTTCGCGCAGCGCGTCGTCCCCATGGACGAATGCGTCGCCCTCGTCGCCGTCGATTGGAGCGGCAGACCCTACCTCTGCTTCGAGGACAAGTTGGAGGGCAAGGTGGGCGAGTTCGATATGGAGCTCGTCGAGGAATTTTTGCGCGCCTTCTCCACGCACGCGGGGCTCAACATCTACGTCAAACTTCTGCGCGGCGGCAACCGCCACCACGAGGCGGAGGCCATATTCAAGGCGCTCGCCCTCTGCGTGCGCGACGCGGTGAAGATCGTCTCCGACCGCGTTCCCTCCTCCAAGGGCATGCTCGAATGATCGGCGTCGTCGATTACGGCGCGGGCAACCTCCGCTCCGTCTGCAAGGCGGTGGAGTACCTCGGCGGCCGTGCCGTCGTCTCCTCGGAGGAAGGGGATCTCGACGGCTGCGAGAAGCTCATCCTCCCGGGCGTCGGCAGCTTTGCGGCCGGCATGCGCAGCCTGCTTGCGTGCGGGCTGGGCGCCTATATTAAGCGCCGCGCGGCGGATACCCCCGTGCTCGGCATCTGCCTCGGCATGCAGTTCCTGCTCGAAGAGAGCGAGGAGGACGGCGTCACGGCGGGGTTGGGGCTCGTAAAGGGGCGGGTGATCCCGTTCACCGAGGGCAAGATCCCGCACATGGGCTGGAACGCTGTCACGGGGATGCGCACGCCGCTCTTCGACGGCATCCGCGAGGGCGAAGAATTTTACTTCGTGCACAGCTACTTTGCCGACGCGGCGCCAAAGTTTATCATCGGCAGAACGGAATATCACCGAACCTTCGCCTCGGCAGTTTGCTGCGGCAACGTCTATGGGGTGCAGTTCCACCCCGAAAAGAGCGGCGAAGCCGGGCTGCGCCTTTTGCGCAATTTTATGGAGAAGATATGATCCTATTCCCCGCGATCGATATTTTGGAGGGGCGCGCGGTGCGCCTGCTCTACGGAAGGCGCGAGAACGTCACCGATTACGGCGACCCCGTCGACTGCGCAAAGCGTTGGATCGGCGAGGGCGCGGAATTTTTGCACGTCGTCGACCTCTCGGGCGCCTTCGGGCAGAAGAGCGCGTTCAACGCAACGCTCGAACGCATCGCCGCGCTCGGCGTGCCCGTGCAGTCGGGGGGCGGTCTGCGCTCTTCCGCTGAAATTTCCGGCCGCTTCGAGGCGGGCGCGAGCCGCGTCGTCCTCGGCACGGTCTGCGTGAAGGATCCGCCCGTCTACCGCGCCGCCGT
Source organism: uncultured Clostridia bacterium (assembly GCA_947629845.1). GTDB lineage: Bacteria > Bacillota > Clostridia > Christensenellales > Borkfalkiaceae > Gallimonas. The sequence continues at coordinate 3,536 of CANRFD010000057.1, read as the reverse complement.
TGCGCGCTACGGCGAAAACATCGTCGCCGGCATCGACGCGAAGGACGGCAAGCTCGCCGTCCGCGGCTGGACGGAGGAGACGGAGAAGGACGCCTTCGCATTCGGCAGGGAGGCGAGGCGGCTGGGGGTGAAGTACGCCGTATTCACAGACGTCTCGCGGGACGGCGCGCTCTCGGGCGTCAACGTGGAGGCCACGGTAAAGATGCGCGAGACGGGGCTTCAGATCGTCGCCTCGGGCGGCGTCCGCGGCATGGACGATCTTCTCGCCTTGAAGGAGCGCAACGTGTACGGCGCGATCTTGGGGCGGGCGCTCTACACGGGCGATGTGCGCCTCCGCACGGCGATCGAGGCGGCGAAATGATCGGCAAGCGCATTATCCCTTGTCTCGATCTCAAGGACGGGCGCGTCGTGAAGGGGGTCAACTTCGTCTCCCTCGTCGACGCGGGCGACCCCGTCGAGACGGCGAAACTCTACAACGGCTTCGGCGCGGACGAGATCGTCTTTTTGGACATCACGGCGAGCTACCGCGCGGAGCCGCCCATGTGGGACGTCATCTCCCGCGCGAGCGAGCAGGTATTTCTGCCGCTCACCGTGGGCGGCGGCATCCGCACCGTGGAGGACTTCCGCGAGATGCTGCGGCGCGGCGCCGACAAGATCGCCGTCAATTCCGCGGCCATCCGCGACCCTTCGCTCATCACGGAGGCGGCGCTGAAATTCGGGCGGCAGTGCGTGGTGCTCGCGGTGGACGCCAAGCGGAACGCCGAGGGCAGGTACGACGTCTATGCAAGCGGCGGCAGGGTGAACACGGGGCTGGACGCTTTGGAGTGGATGCGCCGCGGCGAAGAGCTCGGCGCGGGCGAAATTCTGCTCACGAGCATGGATCGGGACGGCACCAAGGCGGGGTACGATCTGCAGCTCACGCGGCAGGCGGCGGAGGCGGTCAACGTGCCCGTCATCGCCTCGGGCGGGGCGGGCAAGAAGGAGCACTTTTACGACGTTCTCACCGAGGGAAAGGCGGACGCGGCGCTTGCGGCGTCGCTCTTCCACTTCGGCGAACTTAAGATGGACGAACTCAAAAAATATCTTTCGGGGCGGGGCGTACCCGTCCGAAGGGGGGACATATGTTGACGGAAAACGTAAAATTCGACGAACGCGGGCTCATCTGCGCCATTGCGCAGGATTGGGAGACGGGCGAAGTTCTTATGCAGGCGTACATGAACGAAGAGGCGCTCGCCCGCACCGCCGCAACGGGTTTTGCGCACTACTACAGCCGCTCGCGCAAGTGCCTCTGGATGAAGGGGGAGACGAGCGGGCACGTCCAGCGCGTCATCTCCGCGGCATTCGACTGCGACAGGGACTGCCTGCTCATGCAAGTGGAGCAGACGGGCGCCGCCTGCCACACGGGGCACCGCTCCTGCTTCTTTCAGGAGGAGATCACGAGCGAGAAGATCGGCGCGACCTTCTTCGGCGAGCTCGAGCGCGTCGTAAAGGACAGGAAGGAGAATCCCGCGGAGGGCTCGTACACCTGCTATCTCTTCTCCAAGGGCATCGACAAGATCGCCAAAAAGACGGGGGAGGAGGCGGTGGAGGTCGTCATCGCCGCCAAGAACGACAGCCGCGAGGAGTTCGTGGGCGAATGCGCCGACCTTTTGTACCACCTGCAGGTGCTGTTGGAGGCGAAGGGCGTCGATCTCTCCGAGGTCTGCACCGAACTCAAACGCCGCCACAAATAAAAATTTTTATCTATAAAGCCCTCTGCGCGTCGCGCGGCGCCGCCCCTGCGGCGCGCCGCCGCTTGACGCGCAGAGGGCTTTTTTTCTTACGGCGCGCTCGCTGCGCTCACGCTCTTCCTTTCATAGTTATGGTAGCACAAAAAATTTTCTCTGTGTTCTATCCCTGCCAAAAATTTTTGATTTTTTGTCATTTTTGTGAAAAAATTTTTTTGCAGGGCAGATTGTTTGACTTTCCCATATAATAATGTTAATATAGTGACAATCGTGTTGAAAGCGTAATGTCCGCCGGGAATTACGCTCTTTGTTCGTTTTTACGGAATGTACAGTTTGCTTTGCTATCCGGAGGTGATTTTTTGATTAAGCGGCTTGCGAAATGTATTCGGGAATACAAAGTTTCCGCCATTCTTTCGCCCATTTTCGTGACGTTCGAAGTCGTTCTCGAATGCCTGCTCCCGTTCTACATCGCGGGGCTCCTCGGCTACATGGAGGACGCGCGTCTCGGGGTGGTCGATCTTCAGCTTTGGGGCACGGAAGGGGTGTTCGGCATCGGGCAGTACGCCTGCATTCTCATTGCGATGGCGATCGCCTCGCTCGTCTGCGGCATGCTCTCGGGGCTCTTCTGCGCGCGCGCGTCGTCGGGCTTTGCGAAGAATCTCCGCCAAGACCTCTACTACGCCGTGCAGGATTTCTCCTTTGAGAACATCGACAAGTTCTCCACGCCCTCCCTCGTCACCCGCATGACGACGGACGTCAACAACGTGCAGATGGCGTTCATGATGATCATCCGCGTCGCCGTGAGAAGCCCCATGATGATGATCTTTTCCGTCGTGATGGCCTTTCTCATGGGCGGGAACCTTGCGTGGATCTTCGTCGGCGTCATTCCGCCGCTCGCCGCCATCCTCTTCTTCATCATGTGGAGGACGATGCCGCTCTTCCGGCGGGTGTTCAAAAAGTACGATAATCTCAACGAGAGCATACAGGAGAACATCTCGGGCATCCGCGTCGTCAAGTCGTACGTGCGCGAGGACTTCGAAAAGCAGAAGTTCGACCGCGCCGCCACCGACGTGCAGAAGGACTTTACCAAGGCGGAGCGCATCCTTGCATGGAACAACCCCGTCATGCAGTTCTTCTTCTATTCGGTGCTCTCCACGGTGCTCTTCCTCGGCTCCTACTTCGTGCTCTCGGAGACGCCCGTCGGCTTCGGCGTGACGCTGCAATATACGACCATTTCCCAGCTCATCGTGTACGGCATGCAAATTCTGATGTCGCTCATGATGTTCTCCATGACCTTCGCCATGATCGCCATGTCCATCGAGAGCATGCGCCGTATCTACGAAGTGTTGAGCGAAAAATCTACGCTTCACAGCCCCGAGAACGCCATCCACGAGGTCGCGGACGGCTCCATCGACTTCGAGAACGTCTCCTTCAAGTATTCGGCGACGGCGGAGAAGAACGTGCTCGAGGGGGTGAATTTGCACATCAAATCGGGCGAGACCATCGGCATCATCGGCGGTACGGGCTCCTCCAAGACCTCGCTCGTCAACCTCGTCTCCCGCCTCTATGACGCGACGGAGGGCTGCGTGAAGGTGGGCGGCAGAGACGTTAAGGAATACGACCTCGAGTCCCTGCGCAATCAGGTCGCCGTCGTGCTGCAAAAGAACGTGCTCTTCTCGGGCACCATCAAGGAAAATTTGCGGTGGGGCGATCCCGACGCCACCGACGAGGAACTTGAAACGGCGTGCAAGCTGGCGCAGGCGGACGAGTTCATCCAGACCTTCCCCCAAAAGTACGACACCTATATCG
>CANRFD010000056.1 GCA_947629845.1 uncultured Clostridia bacterium | reverse complement strand
GAAAAAACAAAAATGGCATTTCGGCGTGAGCTTGTCTTGACAAGCGCGCCGCTACGCGGCGCGGACAAGCTCACGCCCCGCCGACCTGCAAAACCAAAAAAGAAAGTCATCAAAAGCCGCGCGGGGCGGCGGATCGCAAAAGGGGTAAGCGGTGGCGGGCGATTTCTTCTTCCCCCGTTGCAATCTTCGCCATGATGTGCTATAATACGAGACGACACGGAGGGTGACATGGACAGAAAGGCGAGGAAGCGGGAAAAACAGGAACTGCTGCAATATATCGAGCGCATCCGCGACGGGGACGGCAATGCCGTTGTGGACGTCGACCTCGGCAGCGTAGAGCTGTACGATCCCCTCTCCATGAAGGGAGAACGGGACTTGAACGGCGAAATTTACGACTACATCGCGGCGCAGACCAACGTCATTCCCGCCCATGTGCCGCTGCGTTTGCGGCTGCACGGGGAGTTTTCCGAGGCGGAACAGGCGCAGATCAGGGAGAGCATGCACCGCCATTACACCATGAAATCCTTCGATATTTCGTGGGATCTCATTGCGAATTTCCGCAAAATGCTGCTGCTTGCCATCTTCGGCGCCGCCGTGCTCGCCGTCTACCTGTTTTTGGCTCTCACCGGGAAAAATGCGCTGTTTACGGAGATCCTCTCCATCATCGGCTCATTTTCCCTGTGGGAGGCGGCGGACGCCTTTTTGCTGGAACGCCCCCACCTGCGGCGCGAATTTAAGAACAACGAGCAGAATTTGAACCAAAAGGTGGAATTTGTGAGCGGCCGCACGGAAGAGGCCGCCGAGATTAAGGCCGAGGCAGCAACCCCGACGGCCGCCCCGACGGCCGACGAGACGACGCAAGCGCCCGCAGACTGATAAGGCAATTTGGTGCCCCACCCCCTACCCCCCTCCCATGGAGGGGGCAAGAAAAGACGGCTCCCGAGAGGGCACAAAAAATGACTTCCGTGGGGGGCAAGAAAAGGTGGCTTACATGGGGGCAAAAAAATACCGCCCGGGCGAAAAACGCTCGGGCGATCCCATATATTTTCCCCGCATACCGCACAATGTCGATAGTGATATGCTTTTTAGGGCGCAAACGGCGGGGCGGTCAGGGGGCCATGACGATCTCCGTTTCGAAATAACGCTCCTGAAAGCGCACCCGTTCCGCGATTTCCTCCCGCGTGAACGTCGTTCCCTCGGGTGCGACGACCCACTTATCCTCCACGTCGTTCAGGCGATGAATGACGGCGATCACCCGCCCGCAAAATTCGCGCACGGGCACCTCCACGCCCAGCAGATACGCGTCCTGCTCCTCGCCGTCCGCCGCAAAAATTCCCCGTATATAGCCGTAATTTACGGGATAAACGACGTCCTTATGCGTGGGATGAACGCTGCCGAGCGGTCTATCCACCGTGACGACGACTTCTTTTCCGAGCGCGTCCGCCGCCATGTTACCGCACAAAGTTGGTGGTGATGCGTTTTTCGTAGGGCGGGAAGGCGATCCCCTTCTCCTCGCCCGCCTCGATGCACTTCAAAAGCCATGCGATGTTGCGCCCCAAAGTGCGCATCGTCTGCATGCCCTCGCCGTCCTGCAAGACCTCCTCGGGCGTATTCCCGTGCACCTGGTTCCAATATTGCGAGGAGACGACGGGCATGCTGTTGATGGTGAAGTACTTATTCAGCCTGTCGAAGGCGGCCGAGGCGCCCCCTCTTCTGCAGCTCACGACGGCGGCGCCGAGCTTGCCCTGAAAGCCGCTGCCCGCGTAGAAGAGGCGGTCGGCAAAGGCGCAAATCTGTCCGCTCGGGGCGGCGTAATAGACGGGCGAGCCGAGGACGATGGCGCCGTACTCGGGCAGTTTTTCGACCGCAGCGTTCACGGCGTCGTCTCGGAACGCGCATTTCCCCGTCTTGCGGCAGGAGCGGCAGGCGATGCAGCCCGCTATGGGTCTTGTGCCGAGCCACAAAATTTCCGCCCCCACCCCCTCTGTTTCGAGGGTGGTCTTTACCTCGTTCAAGGCGGTGAAGGTGCAACCCTTTTCGTGCGGGCTGCCGTTGACGAGCAATACCTTTTTCATCTCAATCCTCCAAACTTACGGCAAGCGCTTCCGCCTCGGTTTCCGCGAGCGAGAGGCGCCTTTCGCATTCTTGTTCCGAAATCATATCCAGCCCGAAGCAGGACACGGCGTAAAATTCGCCGACGCCGAAGAAGCGGCACAGCGCCTTTAAGTAGGGCGTCGCCTGTTCCTGTTCGCTGCCGTCGGGGATCTCCAGCCCCCGCGTCGTGAAGTACACCATGCGCTCCGCACGGCAGACGCCCTCGCACGTCTCCCCGTTGAAGGCAATGCCCGAGACGGACACATGTTCGAAGTACGTCTTGAGCTTGGCGGGGATACCCATGTCCCAGAACGGCGCGGCAACGACCACCATGTCCGCGGCGGCAAACTGCTTTGCGAGGTCGAACACGGGGTCGGCATACTCCCCCTTTTCGGTCATGGTATTGCGCTTTTCCAGCGCCGCCCGCCCGAGCGGGGCGATATCGAGCGCCTCGACGTCTACATGCGAGACATGGTACCCCTTGAGCGCATGAAAAAAGGCGCGTGCAAGGCGCGCCGTCCTCGACGTTTCGCCGCGGATACAGCAATCGACAAAGAGCGCTTGCTTCATTGTTTCTCCCCTTTCTTTGCGTCCTCCGCGCTGTGGAAGTAGCGGAGGTACGATTTTCTGCAATAGCGCTGAACTTCGCTGTCGGCCGCGGGTTCGCCGTCGAAGGAGTACTTGCCGTTGACGCGCCAGCCGTTCAGAAGAGAAATTTTTAAGGCGTCCTCGGGGCAGGAGAAGGCGCAGCCCATGCACCCGACGCACGAGCGTTTGAACTTGGGCTTCCCATCCACCATCTCGATGTTGCCCTGCGGGCACACCTTGGCGCACGCGCCACAGCCGATGCACTTCTCCGTCGCCTTGAAGTGGTGCCCCAAGATGGGCATGGCGGAGTGCTCGATGCGGAGGGCAAAGGTGAACATGCGCTTGAACACGTTCACGCCCTCGCGCTTGCCGCCGCCCGCCGTGATCTCCTCCGCCGCCGCGGGAAGGCGCAGCTCGGCCGCCTGCCACATGCGCGCCGCCATCTTATCGGTATGGTGGAAGATGATGTTGTAGGGCATGACGTAGCGGTATTCGCCGCGCACGGTGTACCCCCTGTGCTTTAAGATGCGGCGGGGCGTGATGGCCGAGGCGTCGTTCATGGAGAGCGGCTCGCCCGACGTGCGCACGAGGTAGACGGGGCGGGGCGCCTTTTTATCCGCCCGCGGGAAGTTCTTCAAAAATTTCAGCACGGAAGCGGGCGCGTTGAAGGCGTGCACGGGGTAGCCGACGAGCACGGCGTCGTAGCCGCGCGGGTCGGGATATTCGCTGCCGTGGCGGATGGGATAGGTCTCCGTATCATATCCGCGGGCCTCGAGCTCCGCGGCGAGGCGGTCGCAGATCCGCTTTGTGTTGCCCGTGCCCGAAAACACGAAAAATACCGCCTTCACTCTGTGGCCTCGCTGCGGATGACGGCGGCGCCGTTTTCATCGAGATCGTACACATAGTCCTCTTCGGGACTATGGGAATCGTACCAGACCTGCGCGTAGAAGGGCATCTTCTTGGCGAGCTTATCGAACATCCACGGCGTGGGCTGGCAGCACGCGGGGCACCAATGCCCGCCGCGGAGCACGGTGTAGGGGCTGGCTTCGAACTCGTGCCCCTCGCAGCAGCGCCACAGGATCTTTTTGTACGCGCTGCCCTTTTCCATCGTCTCCGAGACGACCTCGCCGCCGCGGAACGCCGCCGCCTGACGCATGTCCGCGATGTCCCACTCCTCCTGCGGCTTGCTCTCGTCGTAGCCGTGGTCGAGGAGCGCCGCGTTTTCTGCCTTTCTCATCTCGTCGTAGTCGCCGAAGTCCCCCTTCGCGATGAGCTTGACGCCCTCCCACGTCTTGGGGAGCGCCTTTGCCGCCTCCATGCTGCCGAAGGTCGCCGTGACGCGGGGGACGTCGCCGTTCTTCACCCAGCGGTAGGGAGAATTGCGGTGGTTGCGCAGCCTGCGGAAGAGGAAGAGGTCGATGACCCCGCGCGGGACGAGCTTGCCCAACTTGTACATCTTGTGTTGGCTGCCGATCCACTTCCAATATTCGTGCACGTCGTCGCGCTGGTAGTGGAAGAGCTCCTCGAGCTCGCCGCCGTCCGCAAACCACAGCCCGTGGAAGTTGCGCGTCGCGAGATAGTTGGGGCGGAAGAACTTTTCCGCCGAGCCGCCGATGATGGCGAACCCGTCCTTAAAGGTATCGTAGCCCGTCTCCATTCCCTTGAAGCCGGCGCCGATGTTGTAGATCTTTTTCCAGAACGAGGGGATCTCCCCCGCCATGTCGCGCTCCAAAATGCGCTTTATGAGATAGCCGCTGTCCCGCGAGGACACCCACTCGAGGGGCGCGTTGAGCGCCGTATGGAACATCAGCCCGTCCGAGATGTTGTCGTGCATCATGTTGGGATGCAGCATCGCCGTCTGGCGGAGGACGACCCAGCACGCGAGCCCTGCGTCGAGGCAGTACCGTTCGCCGTACAGCTTGTGCATGGCATAGTGGTCGAAGGGGCTGACGAGCAGGGGATCCCCCACCCGCCCGAAGGGGTGCTTCTCGTTGCGGTTGCCGTAGAGGGCGACGGTGGAGATGTGGATGTACTTGGGTTGCGGCGTCGTGGAGGCGATGGCGTCCACGAGGGAGACGGCGCCGTACATGTTGCACTCGCCGCTCGCCGCGGGATCGGCGTCGGAATGCGGCGGGATGACCGCCGCCATGTGAACGACGTAATCTGCGCCCTTCACGAATTTTTTGCATATCTTCTCGTCGGCGACCGTGCCGCGCACGATCTCGATGCGCTCACCGTACTTCTTGGTGAGCTTGGCCGCCAACTTGTTGTTTTTCTTCTTCCCGGAGAGCAGGATGCGGCAGACGACGCCTTTGAGCTCCAGCGTCTGTGCAAGGGCCTCTCTGCCCATGTTCCCGCTCGTTCCCGTCATTGCTATGATCATTTGCATGCTCCGTTTCTTTGGTATCGGCGCTCGGCCTTTCAATTAAGTATACGATTTTTCCGCGGGCTTGTCAACCTCGTAATACTTTCCTATGACGGAAATTTTTCGGAAATTCCCAAAATGTACGGGAAAAATGCGATCAGAGCAAAATGAGCAGCATGCTCACAAATTGAAGCGCGGTGCCGAGGATGACGAAGAGGTGCCAGACGCTGTGGAAATAGCGCACCCGCTTTCCGAAGGCGAAGAAGGCGATGCCCGCCGTGTAGGCGACGCCGCCCGCGAGCAGCAGGAAGAAGCTCGCCGCGGAGACGGCGGCGTAGAGCGGCGGCAAAAACGCCGCGCCCATCCAGCCCGTTACAACGTAGAGCGCCATGGAGATGCCCTTCACGACTTTGTTGTTCATGGCGATGGCGTTCATGGTGACGCCCGCCGCCGCGCACGCCCATTCGGCGGCAAGCACGCCCCACCCCACCGCCGTGCCGTACAGCGGCACGAGGCAGTAGAAGGAGTAGGTGCCCGCGATGAGCAGGAAGATGGTGCAGTGGTCAAATACGCGGAACACCGCCTTCGCCCTGCCCGTCGGCAAAAAGTGGTAGAGCGCACTCATGGTGTAGAGCACGGTGACGCCGAAGCCGAAGAGGGCGGCGGAGACGTACTCGGCGGTATTGGACGAAAAAGCGAAGAGCAGCGCGGCAAATACCGCGCCGAGCCCTCCGCCCGCGATGTGGGAGACGGCGTTGAAGATCTCCTCTCCCTTGGTGTAAAATGCCGGATAGCTGCGCGCCCTTCCGCGCGCCGTTGCAATTTGTTGCATCTGCGTTGTGCCTCGCAATGGTTTTTCTCCATTGTAAGCGCCGCCGCGAAAAATGGCAACCTACTTCTCTTTGTGCCTCCGCTACTCTTTTTTCGCCCCTTCTACTCGCCGAAAACGCCGTTCTACGCACAGTAGAGCGCCGCTCTACCCGCCTACCTCGTCACAAATATGACGATGACGACGGCCACGGCGACGGCGATCCCCACGGCCGTGCAGATGAGTTTGATCTTCTTGTATTTGGCGGGGTCGACGGGGCGGTAGCCCGCGGGCTGCAGCGCGCCCTTGCAGTGCGGACACTCCGTCATGTGGTCGAGCACGTTCTTGCCGCAGTGCGGACAGACGACGACGTGCCGCTCGATGCGCTCCTTCTGTTTTGCCGCGCGGGCCGCACGCTTCCGCTCCCGCCGTTCCGCCCTATCCTCTTTCATACCGACATCATAGCACATCGCGCGAAAGAAGGCAATCCCCCGAGGGAATTTTCGGAAATTTGCCGAAATGTATTTACAAAACCGCCCGCGGAGATTATAATATTTTCATCACGGAGGATGTATGGCAAAGAAAGACACGCAACTGAAGGCCGAACAGGCCGGCGGCGAAAAGCTCACGATCTACGACTACGAGCAGCGGTACACCAAGCGGCAGAATGTGCGCGGCGCGAAATTTTTTATGCGCTTTGCCGCCATTCTCATCGGCATCGTCGTGTTCGTCTGCCTCTTCTTCGTCGCGAAGGAGATCTACGAGCTCCACCCGTACGCGGGCTATTCGGCGGCGGGCGTATGCCTCGTGCTCTATATCGTGCTCTATATCGTTCCCCTCGTCAAGATCATGCGGACGGGGTACTTCGTCACCAACGTCAACGGGTTTACGGCGCGCGAGGCGCAGAAGCACAACCGCAAGCTCCGCCATGAGATCGCCGACAAGATCATCGATCTCACCGCCAAGGTGGAGGGCGTGGGCTGGTACGACTCGGAGGCGGTGGGAAGGCTCGCCATCGCCGTCAAGACGGGCGACGAGGAGGGCGTGAAAAATACGCTCACCGAGCTCTACAAGGGCTCCGTGAAGAAGTCGGCGAAGGAGCTCATCTTCAAGAGCTCGCTGCGCTCGGCGACCTATTCCGCCATCTCGCAGACGGCCAAGGTGGACACCGTGCTCGTCGCGTTCATCAACATCCAGCTCGTGAAGGACCTCGTGTTCCTCTACGGCTTCCGCCCCTCCGACGCACGCCTCGCGAAGATCTTCGCCCGCGTCCTGCAAAACGCCCTGATCTCCTACGGGCTCGGCGGCATGAACATCGGGCAGACCGTGGTGCAGACGATGGGCTCCGCCGTCAAGGGCATCCCCATCCTCGGCACGGCCATCGCCGCCATCGTGGACTCCTCCGTGCAGGGGCTCGCCAACGGCACGCTGACGACGGTCATCGGCTACCAGACCATCAAGTATCTCAACACGGAATACCGCCTGCAAAATATTTTGGACGGCGTGGACGTCTCGGAGACGCCCGTCGAACTCGAGGAGGCGTGCACCGAGCTGGAAACGCAGCTCAAAAAGAAAAAGAAGCTCGCAGAAGCCGTTTAGAAAGGCAAACCGCCCCGCCCGCGCCGATTGCTTGCGCGGGCGGTTTTTTATAACCGCGATCGCGCCCCCGGACGATCCGAGGGGCTTTTTGCTAAAAAAGCTCCGCCGGGGAGAGACCCGGCGGAAAGATGGAACTATAAAACGATATGGTCGTAAGCGATTTTTCAACCGTGAACGGTTTCAGCCGTGAATGTTTTTCAGCCGAAAGCGGTTTTTCAGCGCAGTTCGGCGCCGAGGTTGTACTTGAGATTGCCCACAATTTTCTTGAAGAAGCCCTCCACGGCCTCGGGCGTGAGCGCCTTTTCTTCGGCGGCGAAGGTGAGACGGAACGCCATGCTCTTTTTGCCCGCGCCGATGCGGATGTCGCGGTAGACGTCGAACAGTTCCGCCCGCTTCACGGCCTTGCAGGCGTGCAGGATGCACGCTTCCACCTCGGCGCACGTCTTTTCCTCCGAGACGACGACTGCGAGGTCGCGCAAGACGTCGGGGAACTTGGGGAGCCCTTTATAGGAAATATCCCTTGCGAACTTGCGTGCCATGGCGGCGTAGTCGAGTTCGGCGAGGTACACGCGCTTATCGAGCGCGAGTTCGGCGGCGATGGCGGGGTGAAGTTCCCCGATGCAGCCGATCTCCTTCTCCCCCATCGTCACGGTGGCGGTGACGCCGGGATGGAGGAAGGTGCGCTCGCCGCGCGCGTAGCCCAATTTCAGGCCGAACGCCTCGGCGATCGCCTCCACAGCGCCCTTGATGTCGAAGAAGTCCCCCTCGCCCCACAGGGCGATGACGACGTGTTTGCGCTCCTCGGGAAGCTCGGAAAGCGGCAGCGTTTTGGGCAAATAGACGTTTGCAAGCTCGAAGAGCCTGCCCGCCTCGTTGCCGCGGCGCACGTTGCGGACGACGTTCGCGATCATCGATGGCGCAAGGATGGTGCGCATGACGGAGAGCTCCTCGCTGATGGGGTTGAGAATTTTTATTGCGTTGCGCTCGGGCGCGTCCGC
>CANRFD010000055.1 GCA_947629845.1 uncultured Clostridia bacterium | reverse complement strand
GCGGGAGGGCTGCAAGTCCCGCCCCGCATTTCGCTGCGCGCGGGCTGCGCCGTCCCCGTCGGTCGCGGCCTCCACCTCGAACTTCCCCTCGCCCTCCACGCGCACCCAGTCGACGCGCATGTTCTTGCCCCCGTTCAGCGAAAGCCTGCAGCTGATCATGCAGGGGTCGCCGTTGTCGGGAAGCACCTTTTCGGCGAGGGTGTAGAGCGCGTTGTTTTTTACGGCAACGGCCTTGATCCCCGCGCAGAACTTTTCCGCCCCGACGTTGAGAAAGGTCTCGCGCTCCGTCAAAGGGTCGTAGACGTAGACGCGCCGCTCGCCGTCGTCGAAGGCGGCAAACGCGTAGTATTTCCCCCTCCATGTGCCCGTTTTGCACTCGGCGGAGAGGTCGATGCGGCGGGAGCAGGGGGTGAACACGCGGCGGAAATTTTCGCCGTCGAAGGTGCACAGCCCCTTTTCCGTGAAGAAGTACGCCCTGTCGCCGATGACCTGTATGGTGCCCCCGAGCGTCTCCCCCACCGCCTGCGGGATGTAGCGAGTCTTGCCGCCGAGCGTCTTTCCGCCCATCGTGACCTCCACCACGCCCGCGCGGGCGAAGAGGTACAGCTTTTCGCCCAAGCACGCGCCCCCGACAAATTCGCCGCAGCGGGGCGGGATCTCGATGTAGCCGAACTGCTGCAATTTGCCGTTTTCGGTGTAGCTCCACTTCGCCTCGTCGTACGGCGCGGTGTAGGAGAGCCGCCGCTTGTCGAGCAGGAAGAAGCGCCCCGCGTACTCCGCGCCGTAGATGCCCCCGAGGCCGCTGCCGAGCTCCCGCGGGCCCTCGTAGACGCAGCACCGCCACGTGTCGGCGTCGGTGACGACGTACCACGTCTGCGGCAGCGAATAGTCGATGAGCGGCGCTACGGGCACGATGCAGCGGATGGGCGAAGTGGCTCTGTCCGAATAGTTGCGCCTGTTCTCCATGCCGAAGAGGTAGCGCGCGCCGCCTTCGCCGTTGTACAGCGCAAAAATTTCGTCGGGCGTCGCGTACACGTCGGCGATCGTGCCCGGCACCTTCTGCGTGTAGCCCGCCTCCTTCAGCCCCTCCGCGCACTCCAGCCCGCGTTCCCCCTCCGCAACGTGCAGAAGGTAGAGCTCCCGCACCGAGTCCCCCGCCCGAAGGCGGGAGACCGGGAGGCGCAGCACGCGCGCCGTTTTTGCGGGGACGGGGTAGGTTTTTTGATAATTCATATCCACCTCCGCGAGCGGACGGAGAGGGTGCGGCGGAGGATGCCCGCGGCGCGCAGCGCGTCGCGGTAGCGCCTGCCCCACATCGCCCCCTCGGAGAACTTCCGGTTGGTGATGCAGTACTCGCTCGCAACGCCGAAGGCGAGCAGCCGCGCCGAGATATGATCGGAAAACGCCGTCTCCTCGTCAAGCTGCTTTTTCTCGGGCGAATAGGAATACGTCACCCGCACCCGCCGCGTGCAACCGGGCAGGGAGAGATAGGTGGGCAGGACGCGGAAGGTCAGGGGCGTGCCCCCCTCGTCCGTCACTTTGAGAATGTTCACGGGCGCGGACGAAAAGTCCTTGTAGGAAATTTTCTCCTCCGCGGGCGAGAACGTCTCCGAGGTCTTCAGGGGGAAGAAGTCGAGCGCGACTTCGTTCTCGATGAGATTGTAGCAGCGCAGAAGCGACTTTATTTCCCCCTCGGGCGCGCCGACCTGCGCGGTGACCTGCTTTGCAAGGTCGCTCATGCCCAGAGTTTCCGCCGCCAAAGCGACAACTTCTTTGACCAGCATACGCGCCTCCTTTCCGGGTTACGACTCCGTGATCCCCGAGAGCATGCCCTGCCCGCAGGGGCGGTCGCAGATGAGATCGACGTACTTTACGAGCGTCGCCGAATAGATCGCCTTGCCGGGCACCTGCTTGAGAATTTTGCCGTCCTCCGACTCCATCCACTGCCAATCGCAGAGCTGGTGCAGGACGAAGTCGTCGGTGTTGAGCAGGTACATCGTGCCGTCGGGGCAGAACCTGTCCGCGACGACGGGGATGCCGTTGTAGGAGAGCGCGGTGAAGCCGCCTTCGAGCTGGACGGTGGGCATCGTGCGGGCCGCGGAGAGCGTGGCGTACAGCGCGCGGCGCACCCCCCACGAGCAGACGATGAAGTTCACCTTGCTGCCCGAGCGTTCCTCGATGGCGTCGATCGCCTTCTGCAGCTCGTTCTCGGTGAGATCGCCGACTTCCGTCTTTTTATACGGCTTCATCCACGAGCTGCGCATGACGCCGTAGAGCATGGTGCTGTCGGAGAACAGTGCGCCGAGGCCGGTGATCTCGAGATCGCGGGAGCCCTGCAGCGTGATGGTGTAGTCGGTGGGCGTCGTGATGGGCGCGCCCGAGATGACGATCTGCTTCTTGGTTCTGTCCACCGCGGTGATCTCGCGCTTTTCCGCCTTGACGAGGGTGCTCGTATCGTACACGTCGATGATCATGCCCTCGAAGAGGTTGCGCGTGGAGTCCACGTTGTAGGTCGTCGCCTTGGAGCCGTCGACGGAGGTGATGGTGGCGAGCGTGCCCGAGCCGTCGCCGAAGAGCATCCGCCCCAAGTTGAGCGAGGAGCTCTTCACGAGCCCCGTCATCTCCTCGTTGAGAAGGTCGACGAGGGCGCTTTCGCCGCTGCCCGCCGCCCGCAGCGCCTTGTCGGTGATCTCCACGGTGCCGTAGAGGTTTTTCAGCGAGACGCTGAGCTGGATGTAGTTGTTGTCGTTGGATTTGGGGAGATCGCCGATCTCCGTGCCGGCGCCGATGCCGCCGTTGATCCCGTACGAGAGCGTCTTTCTGATGTCCTTGCCGAGGACGTCGGAGGTGCTCTGCATCACGCGGGCGAGGAAGGGATTGGCCGACTTGTTGAGCTGCTCGGTGACGGCGCTCAGGTAGTAGCTTTTCAAAACATTGTCTGCTGTGGAAGTTGAGATCATATTCTTTTTTTCTCCTTATTGTTTGGTTTCGCGGAGGTAGCCGAGGGCGAGCGCCCCCGCCTCCGCAATGCTCTTGGGCTTTTTTACGGGCGCGGTGACGCCTGCGCCCGTGCTGCCGAGGAGGGGCGCGCCGCTGCGCAGCGACTGCAAATAGTCGTTCACGACGCGCGCCCGCACCTCCTTGTTCTCTGTGACGGCGCGGAAGAGCGCCTCCGGGTCGCTCCCCTTGGCGGCCTCCGCGCCCGCCGCCTCCTCGTATGCCTTCAGCTTTTGACTGCGACGGGTAAATTCCGCTTCCAGCTCCGAATAGGCATGCGCAAGGGCGTCCACGTTTTTGAATTTCCCCAAAATGGGGGTCTCCCTCGTTTCGGGATCCTGTACGGTCACGTTTTCCTCGTTCACTTGTTTTCTCCTTTGCGGCGATGGCTTTCGAGGTGGCGCATGATCCTCGCCTTCACCGCCGCGTCTTCCTCCGCGCCCGATAGCAGCGCGCGGGTGTGTTCGGCGATGTGGAGGGCGTGATCGTCGTACTCGTCCGCCTCCACGTCGCCCTGCGCCAGCAGGACGTTCTCGCGCTCCGCCTTTTTTAAGTGGAGGCGGGAGATGTCCCGCGCATTCTCGAGCGAGCCGAAGCCCAGAGCGTCGAGGACTCTGTTCCTCGTCTCGTCCGAAAGTTCGCCCTCCCCGTTCCGCAGCAGCCCGAGATCGAGGAGATATAAAATGTCCTCCCGTTTTTGTTCGGGCGTGCGCTCGTATTCCGTATCGAACTGCACGTCGTCCGCCGAAATATCGCTTGCGGAAAAGTAGAAGAGTTCGGTATTCCCGCCCGTGCCCGTCATGCGGACGAGCCTCTGCGCGGACGCGAACTGCTTATAAAGGTGAAGAATCTGTTTGCCTGCTTCCTTTATGGCGCGTTCCACGCTCTCGACGCTCATCTGCATGCGGCTCTGATCCTGGTCGAGGAGGAGCTGCAGCCCCGTTGCGGAAGTCACATGCGTGGGATTTGCGGAGTTGCGGGAAATTTCGCTCATGCCCGAGACGAGAATAAATTCGCCGGCGATGCGCTCTTCCTCCTCCGCAAATTCCGCGGGCAGTTTGCCGCAGTCGAGGAACTCGGGTGCGGGAGAGCCTTGACGGTAGACGAGAACTTTCCCGGGATATAAGCCCTCGTCTGCAAGTTCCTCGGCGTCGACGGAGCCGTCTTCCACCGCGATGACCCCCATTGAGAGGCGGTTCAAAAATTCGTGCTTGCGGTTTCGTACCGCGTTGTACGCCCTCTGCAACGGGATCATGCGGTCGACGACGGACGTTCCGAAAAACGCCCCCGCAAGTTCCACGCACGTCTGCCGCACAAAGGGCAGGACGCGCTCCCCTCTATCGCCGTTGCGGTAGGGAAGCGGCCCCTCGTAGAGGAGTTCTTCCCCCGCAACGATCTCCAGCCGTCCGTCGGGATATTCCCCGTTCGGGCGGGTATACCGTTCGATAAGAATTTCCGCGTTTTTGAGCGCGGGGCGGACGTCGCCGTCCATCGGGCGCTTCCAATTGCTCGCCGAAGAGTAGGGCGCGAGCGGAAAATCTTCCACCGTCTTGCCCGCAAGCTCCACGCCGAAGCGCTCCTTTATCTCCGAGACGGGCACCGCCTTTGCGTGGATGAGACTCTTCACGTCGTCCATGCTCTCGGCGGAGAGCGAATCGGGGTAGATCTCGAAGGGCGAGAGCGCGACGACGTTGACGTCGCCCTCGTGGACGGAGTGACCCGTATCGTCCGTGCCGATGACTTTGCCGTCGTCGAAGTTCCACAGCACCTTGTAGAACGCCGTGCCGCACGTCTCCGACCACAGCGTGGCGCGGGAGATGACCCTGTCGAGGTCGACCCGCCCCTTGACCGCCTTTAAGATGTTGGACGAGAGGCGCGCCGTCTTCATATCTTCCTCGCTGTCCGAGAAGGCGCGCACGGTGAGCGTCGGCCGCACCTTGGCGAGGCGGGCGAGGCGGGTATCTACGGTGGGCGCGATGTGGTTGAAGCACCGCCGCGACTGCCAATAAAATTCGGCGTCCTCCTGCCGCAGATCGCCCGTGGGCGAAATGTCGCAGAACTGGTTGCCGCTCAAAAAGTTCATGTTGAGCTGCCAACCGTATTCGAGCTGGCGGCGCATCTCGCGGCGTTCGGCAAAGTCTGCCTGCACGGCGCGCGCGAGGGCGCGTTTGCGCTCCTCTTCAATCTGTGCCTTGGTCTGTTCCGTCGTTTGCATCTTCTTCCTCCTTGAACTGTGCAAGCAATCTTGCCTTTTCACGCGCGAGCTCCTCGTCGGAGAGCGCACGGTAGTCCTTCCTGCCCATGAGCAGCATCGCCGCCTTCAAGTCGGGCGGGACGTCCTTCTTCGTCTCCTTGCGTTTGACGAGTTTGAGTTCGCCTTCGTGGGCGTCGTACTCCTCGGTGACTTCCTCGACGCTGTACCCCAGCGCGACCTTCAGGATCGCCTGCTTGACGTCTTCTTTTTTCATGATACCTCCTTGTTTTCCTCTCCCGCCCGCCCGCGCGCTTCCCCCCTTTGGGGGGAAGCGCGCGGGCGGGCGGGAGAGGAACTCATCCTCCGCGCCGCCGCAGGAGACGGATGCGCCGCTCCTTGTCGCGCTGCAATTCGTTCCCGGGAAGTTCCACTCGGGTCGGCCGCGGCATCGACATGAGATAGTACCTGAGCTCGTCCATCGCGTGGTCGTCCGCCTTGCGGGGGCTATCGCCGCTGCCCCAGAAATAGCTCTTAAATTCGCGGATCATGTTGACGCAGTCCGAGAAAATGTAGAGGTTGGGGGCGGGATTTTTGCGGCTTAAGTAGCTCTTCACCTGCGCGACGCCCGCAAACACGTCCTTGTTGACGTTGGGGTTGGTGAGAATGCCGCGCTCGTAGAAGAGCTCGGAGACGCTGCGCCGCGACGCGAGCGTCCGCTGCCCCGCCGCGGGGTCGATGAGCGCCGTGATGCGCCCCTGTGCGTCGCGCTTCCAGCCCAGCCGGTCGCACATCGCACGGATGGCCGCCGCGTGGAAATCGACGTCCTCCCCCGCGCGGTAGTGTTCGGCCACGACGTACACGTTGCCGTCGAAGTCCACGGCGTACCAATGCGCGGACAGCGGGTTCTTGAGACCGGGGTCGATGGAGATGGTATCCTGCCACGAGACGGGGACGGGGAAGGGCTCGATAACGTGCAGCGTTTCGTCAAATTCGGGGTAGACGAGCCCCTCGCGGGCGCCGAATCTGCCGTAGCGGCGGGTCTGCAGAGTCGCCTCGTCGAAGGAGGCGGAGAGGCGTTCGGCTTCCTCGGCGGGGAGGAAGGGATTGTCGCCCCACTCCATAAATTCGTACCAGACTTCGGGGTCGCGGCGGGCGTTCAGGTAGATCTCTTCGTATACGAAGGTGAGCCCCTTTAAGGGGGTCATGGTGCCGAAGATATCCCCCTTGCGGTCGGCGACGCGCATGACGCACTCCTCGTAGATGTCGCGCGGGGGCTCCTCGTCGAACCACACGAAGTCCAAGGAGCTGCCCTGAAAGCGCTCCCTGCCCTGATCGCAGCTCTTGAACCCGATGATCGACGTGCCGCCGAACACGTTTTTCACATAGATTTGGTCGATGACGCCCGCGGCGGGGTTGTCCTTGCGGCCGCTCGACATGATGACGTCCTCGATGTCCTCTTCGCGCAGATAGTGAAGCACCTTGCGCTGGGCGACGTCGCGCTGCACCTGCGACGTGGGCGAGACCACCCAGCCGAACACGTCCTTGCGGTTGGGGCGGTAAGGATGGTTGCCGCGCGCCATCCAGACGGCCTCCACCGCGCCGCACTCCGTCTTGCCCGAGCGGTTGCCGCCGAACACCCAGCGGTTGCGCTTGGGGCAGCGGTGAAAGGCGAGCTGCTTTTCGTGCCGCGTTTCGCCCGTGTTGTAGCGGGAAAGCGCATCCTCCTCCCGGCGCCTGCGCTGTTCCGCCTCGATCTCGAGAATTTTATACAGAATTTCGCTCATATTCGATAAAATAAATGTTTTCATGCGGCCGCCGTTGGATTAAGATAGCGGCTATGAAACGCTTTCTTTTCTTTCTGTTGCCCGTTGCATTCGCACTGATGATGACTGCCGCCGCCGCGCCCGCCTCGGTCGCCGCGGCCGAGGGAGAGCCGCCGACGGACGGGTACGCCGTCATCAATACGCGCACCGCCGTCTTTTACGAGAGCCCCGACGAGAACACGCCGCTCTTCATCCTCCCCTACACCTACTATGTGCGCGTGTGCGGGGCGGAGGGAGAGTTCACCGCCGTGGAATATGCCGCCGACCGCGCGCCGTACAGGACGGTGACGGGGTTCTGCCTGACCGAACAGCTCACCTTTGTGGACTACACGCCGCGCACGCCCTTCCTCGAACAGACGGTGGAAATTACATACTCCGCCCCCGACAGCGGCGGCGCGGGGAGCTCGTCCCTTCTCACCGTGAAGAAGCAGGCTGCGTTCTACGGCCACCGCTATATCAACGGACAGCTGTACTACTACGTCCTCTGCGACGGGGAGTTCGGCCGCATCGCCGCGGACAAGCTGCCCGACTATCCCGCCAACACCGAGTACGAGGAGTACCTTGCGAGCCTTCCCCCCGAGGAGCAGACGGGGGCGGGCGCGGACGGAGGGCTTTCCCCCGCCGCCATTGCCGCCATCTGCGTGGGCTGCGCGGGAGCCGTGGCGATCGCCGTGCTCGTCGCCCGCGGGAAGCGGACGCGCACCTACGACCCCGAACGCGCCGAGTTCTGAAAGGACGTTCCGCCGCGCTTGCGCTTCTCCCAGACGGCCAGCTCCTTGCCCGCACGCAGGGCGCGCAAAATGCGCAGAAAAGGCCCGAATGTTCCGAATTCATCGATAAAACGGGCGTCCGTCCAGCCGCGGCGCTCGAGAATTTCCGCGATCTTGCGGATGAGCGCCTCCTGCTTGCGGAAATAGGTGCGCTCCGAGTAGGGCAAAAGGCAGCGGCGGGTGTTCCCCTGCCCGTGAAAATATTTGTACCGCACAAGGAAGCGCTCCTCCGCATCGAGCGAGGCGACGACCTCCTCCAATTCCGCATATAACTCCTCCACCGCTCTCTGCATCGCATACTCCGTGACGACGGACAGGGCATCCTCCTCCGCCGTTCGAAGCATGCGGTAGGAGAGCAGCGCTTTGTTCTCCGCACTCTGCCCCATCGCCTCCGACAACGCCCCCAACCACGGGTAAGCATACAAAAACACCTTCGCATAAACGCTCTTCACCTTGGCACTCCTCTCTTCCCGCCAAACTCCCGACGGAAGAATACGAACTTTTGTTCGTTTTTATAGTAGCACATTTTCGTTGAGAACGCCCGCATGTATGACATTTTTTTTGAAAATTTTTTGGGAAAATTTTTTTGAAGGGAAAAATGTAGGGGTTTTTTGTGGTTTATTGAGCGTTTTGTTGGGGGGCGGGGAAAATGGGCGGGCGGGGGCGGGGTGCCCCACCCCCGTCCCTACGGGACACCCCCTCCCGAGGAGGGGGCAAGAGGACGGGCGGGG